>URUC01000062.1 GCA_900550965.1 uncultured Collinsella sp.
CTCATCGAGCGCGTCGACGGCCAGCGTCTCCTCGGCAATCCAATCACGGTAGGGCTTTTCCTTGGCGTAACGGGCGCGCAGCTCGTCGTTGTAGATCACGCGGCCGCGGGCAAAGTCGACCTCGAGCATCTGACCCGGTCCCAAGCAGCCACTCGTCAGGATGTTCTCGGGGCGCACCTCGATGGTGCCCACCTCGCTCGCCAGCATAAAGCGGCCGTCGCGCGTCACGTAGTAGCGAGCCGGGCGCAGGCCGTTACGGTCGAGGGCGGCACCCAGGGTACGGCCATCGGTAAAGGCGATAGCGGCAGGACCGTCCCACGGCTCCATGAGCATGGACTGGTAGGCGTCGTAGGCGCGGCGCTCCTCACTCAGGCTGTCGTTGTGGTCCCACGGCTCAGGCAGCAGCATGGACGCAGCGCGCGTAAGCGGGCGACCGTTCATAACCAAAAACTCAAGCACGTTGTCCAAAATCGCGGAGTCGGAGCCCTCGCGGTTGATGATGGGCATCACGCGCTCAAGATCATGCTGCAGCACGGGGCTGTACAGGTTGGGTTCGCGGGCGCGAATCCAGTTGACGTTGCCCTTGAGAGTGTTGATCTCGCCGTTGTGGATGATAAAGCGGTTGGGGTGCGCGCGCTCCCAGCTGGGCGTGGTGTTGGTGGAGTAGCGCGAGTGGACGAGCGCAACGGCCGTCTTGACGGCGGCGTCGTTGAGATCGATGAAGAAGCGGCGCATCTGCGTGGCGACGAGCATGCCCTTGTACACGATAGTGCGCGAGCTCATGGAGCAGACGTAGAAGATCTTGTCGCGCAGGGCAAACTCGGCGTCGGCCTTCTTCTCGATGGTGCGGCGGCACACATACAGACGGCGCTCGAAGGCGTCACCCGCCGGCGTATCGTCGGGGCGCCCCAGAAAGGCCTGCAGGATGGTAGGCATGCAGGCGCGGGCTGTCTCGCCCAGGTCATGCGGATCGACCGGCACCTCGCGCCAAAAGAGCAGCGGCACGCCGGCCTCAGCGCAGCCCTCCTCAAACACGCGATGGGCATCCTCTACGCCCCTGTCGTCCTGTGGGAAGAACAGCATGGCCACGCCATAGTCGCCCTCTGCCGGCAGAATCTGGCCGCACTTTTGAGCCTCTTTACGGAAAAAGTGATGCGGAACCTGGAACAAGATGCCAGCGCCGTCGCCGGTGTTCTTCTCGAGTCCCGTACCGCCGCGGTGCTCCAAGTTGACCAGAATGGACAGTGCATCGTCCAGAATCTGGTGATGGCGCTCACCGTTGATATCGGCAAGCGCGCCGATGCCACATGCATCGTGGTCGAATTCGGGGCGATAAAGGCCCTGCTGCTGAGCGGAATCTGCCTGCATCGCGATCCTCCCCTAGATATTTAGACAGTCAGTTGAATAGGCATAGTAGGAGCATCGCCGGCCCGTTGTGTTTCCCGCCCGTTTCGAAACAATCGCGTAACGCACGCCGGCCATCAACGCCTTGCTATCAAACATGTACGTCAGCCCCCAAGTTCGGCTTCTAAGCTCACCGCTTCAAACATCTCAATCTGTAACAGGAGGAACCGATTTTGGCACCTAGATGTTACAGATTGAGATTTTCTGCAGGACGGTTTTGGTTCATCTCGATCTGTAACACCTAGGCCCAATTTCCATCCCTAGTTGTTACAGATCGAGACACTTCGGCAGTCCCCTTTCACCATCCTACTCAAATACGGCAGTTTTGTTTGTCTTGGTTAACTTTTGAGCCTAAAACGGGTATCCTTTGCGGCGTCAAACAAACGGCACGCAGGAGCGTACCATGCTCAACCATCTCAAACAACACTTTGGTTCCCGGCGCACCGGCGGTCACGGAGGCCTAGACATTGCGCGGCATATCGGCCCCGGGCTGCTCGTGACCGTCGGCTTTATCGACCCGGGCAACTGGGCCTCCAATATGGCCGCGGGCTCGCAGTTTGGCTACGCGCTGCTGTGGATCGTCACGCTGTCCACGATTATGCTCATCGTGCTGCAGCACAACGCGGCGCACCTGGGTATCGCCACGGGCGCCTGCCTTGCCGAGGCCACGACACGCTACCTCCCCCGCTTCGTTGGACGCACGGTACTCGCCAGTGCCTATCTCGCGACTGTCGCCACCGCCATGGCCGAAGTCCTGGGTGGCGCGATTGCCCTTCAAATGCTCTTTGGGCTGCCCGTGCGCGCGGGCTGCGTCATCGTAGCGGCAGTATCGATGGCGATGCTCATGACGAACTCCTACAAGCGTGCCGAACGCTGGATCATCGCCTTCGTAGGCGTGGTAGGACTCTCGTTTTTGGCCGAGCTTGCACTAGTCAAGGTCGACTGGCCGCAAGCCGCCACAAGCTGGATCACGCCCAGTATGCCCACTGGCTCTGCCGCGATTATCGTGAGTGTCCTGGGTGCGGTCGTTATGCCCCACAACCTTTTCCTGCACTCCGAGGTCATCCAATCCATGCACTTCGAAGGCCAAGGCGAGCAAGTTATCGAAGAACGTCTGCACTACGAGCTCTTCGACACGCTCTTTTCGATGGGCGTGGGCTGGGCAATCAACTCGGCCATGGTCATCCTTGCCGCAACGACCTTCTTTGCGCACGGCATGGTCGTAGACGACCTCGCCGTCGCAGCGGCCACGCTCTCCCCCATCTTGGGCCCGGCGAGCTCGACCATCTTTGCGGTAGCGCTGCTGTTCGCGGGCCTCTCGAGTAGCGTGACGGCGGGCATGGCGGCAGGCACCATCACTGCGGGCATGTTCGACGAGGAATACGACATCCACGACCGACATTCCTCGATCGGGGTGGCGGCCTGTTTCGTCGGCGCAGTGGCGGCGTGCTTGGTCGTCCCGAATCCTTTTGAGGGTCTCATTTGGAGTCAGGCACTGCTGTCGCTTCAGCTGCCGATTACGGTCTTTGTGCTCATACGACTCACCAGTTCGCCCCGCGTCATGGGCAAATACGCCAACTCGCGCCCGCTCAACGCGCTGCTCGTAGGGATCGGTGCCATCGTGACGATTCTCGATGTCGTGTTGTTGACAGGGATGTAATGGGACGGGGCACCTACCCAGGCAAACGTCTCGATCTGTAACATCTAGACCCTCTTTTGATGTCTAGATGTTACAGATCGAGATCATTCCGAAGGACAGCTCCGTTTGTCTCAATCTGTAACAAGTGGACCCAATTTCCACCGTTAGATGTTACAGATTGAGATCTTCTTCCGGACGGTTTTGGTTTGTCTCGATCTGTAACAGGAAGACCCGTTTTGAGCCGTTAGACGTTACAGATTAAGACAAAAGGTCGACCGGACTCACAACAGACAGGATCGGCCAACAGCAACCGTGATCCCTTGGGGGCGGAGGAAAAGGGCCCCGGCCGAAAATTCGACCGAGGCCCTTGGACAGAGCTATGTTCGGCTTTCGCCGTGTGTCTGCGAGCTACTCCTCGACGAGCTCAAACTGATCGGGACCGACGCCGCAGACCGGGCACACGTAGTCCTCGGGCAGCTCGGGCGTGTCGACCTCAACCTCGTAGCCACAAACGATGCACACGAACTTATACGTCTTCTTCTCCTCAGCCATGATGTTCTCCTCTCGAACGCGACTGGTGATGTACTTCGCTTATTAGTATATGTTATCAATAATATAATGCAAGTATTTTTAAAACATTTCTAGCCTTGATACGAGGACGCCTTCGGAGGCGTCTTGCCCTTCAGGACCTTATGGTAGTAATCGTAGGTGAGCGGCGTCTCGTCACTCAAGCGCTCGGCATCCTCGACCTCGCCGATAAACAGCAGATGCGTGCCAACATCCACAGTGTCGATCAAATGGCAGCTAAACAGGGCCGCCGCGTGCTCGGGCACATAGGGCATGCCCAGAGCCGTCTCGCGGGTCTCGTATTTGGCAAACTTGTCATAATCGCTGCTGGTGCGGAACCCAAAGTTACCGATGTAGAGCATATCGGCGGTCTGATCGATCACGGCCAGCGCGAACGCTTTGGCCGAAGCGATGACGCCCGAGGTGACGTTGTCCTTGTTCACTGCAACCGAAATGCGCGGCGGCATGGACGTCACCTGCACCGCTGTGTTGATAACGCAGCCGGCACGCAGCCCGTCTGCCGCGGCGCTCACCACGTACAGGCCGCTCGGCATGGTAAAGAACGCAGTTTTGTCCATAACGATCACTCCCCTAGCTCGGGTTGGAACCTCATGGATGTATGTACCCACAAAAAAGGCAGCGCCCATAACGGACGCCACCTTTGAAACATATGTGTCAGAACAGTAAGAAAGATGAGACACCCGCAGCTGCGGTGAAATAGGGACTGAATAGCCCCCTCAAACAGGCAAACCAGTCCGTATTCCACCGCAACTTATGAAGGACGGTCAGCGGTTGCGTTCCTTGAGGGCGCGGTCGATCTCGCGTTGGACATCACGCTTGGCCATGTCCTCGCGCTTGTCGTAGAGCTTCTTGCCGCGACCCAGGCCCAGCAGCAGTTTTACGCGACCGTCGGTATTAAAGTAGAGCTCCAACGGAACCAGCGCATAACCACGGTTGCGAAGTTTGCCGTCAAGAAAGTCGATCTCCTTGCGGTGCAGCAGCAGACGGCGCCGACGGTCGGGATCGCGATTCCACACGCCACCATGGCTATAAGGGTGGATATGCAGGCCGACGAGCCAGCACTCCCCACCACGAATCAGTGCGAAGGTATCGGTAATCTGGCACGCGCGCTCGCGAATCGACTTGACCTCGGTACCGCTCAGCTCAATACCGCACTCAAACGTCTCATCGATAAAGTACTCGTGATGTGCCGAGCGATTCTTGGAAATGAGCTTGCGCTCGCGCTTACTGGGCATCGCCGGCCTCCTTGGCGCCATCGGCGTTTGAGCCCGCAGCCTCGCGCTTTGCCCTGCGCTCGGCATTAAGCTCGGCATCGCTCTCGCGCACCAGCTTGATAATCGCCGCGCATGCCTCCTCGCCTACCAAGTCGCGAGCACGCACCGTCAGGCGCGTCGCCTCCTGCTTGTCGCCGTCGCTTGCAGCATCGGTCGCGCACATAATCAGGCAGATGGCGATCTCGGCCGAAGGCGAGGTCGGCACGCCCTGCAGGGCGAGCTCACCCATCACATGGTCGTCACTCTCGTCCGCGGCATCCGGATAGGTGGTATGGATCTTGTTGAGCAGGCGCGTCGTATGCGCATCATTGGGCGCCAGGCGCAGCGCCAGACGCGCGCAGCCCACGGCAGCCGAAATGTTCTCGGTCTCGGGCTCCAAGAAGTACTGACCCAAATTGGTGTAGGCGCGTGCGGCGCACTTACCGTCGCTCGCGCGCTCCAGCACCGAGAACGAGAGCGATGCCCACTCCTGCTTGTCCTCGAGCACGCGGAACAGCTCGGCCAAGTCCAAGCGATAGTTGCAGTTCATGGGATCCCAACGCACGGCCTGCATCAGGGCATTCCGAGCACTCACATAATCCTGCTGGCGAATGTAGGCAAACGCCATGTCGGAGTACAGGCGGTCAAAGGGAACCTCGACCTGCACCAGCTCGCGCGGATCCTTCTCCACGCGGCGATAGGCCAGGCGCTCAAACTTGCTGTCGAAGCTAAAGTACTGGCGCTTCTCCTCCGTCTTGCACTCAGCGTCGATATACTCCTCGGCGAGCTCCACCAGACGCTCAAGCAGCGGCGTCGCCGTAGCCAGGTCGCCCTGCGCCAGATAGTTCTCGGCATACGTGATGTCTTCCAAGCTGATAGGCAGGTCCATGACAACTCCTCGGTCCGGGCGGCAGACTCAACGCGCGCCTTAAATATCGGTCAATACACAAAACCCGGGTCTCTTACGAGGCCCGGGCGTTCAATTTTGGTAGCCCGTACCAGATTCGAACTGGTGATCTCCGCCTTGAGAGGGCGGCGTCCTAAACCGCTAGACGAACGGGCCACATGACATCTGCACTGCCGTGCTGCGAGGAAATATATTACGGGACAAAAAACATCAGCGCAAGAAGAAATTCCAAATTGCCGAAAAATTGTCGACAGGTTATGGAACGCGCAGGTCAACTAATTAGCTAATTCAAGTTGAGATGAACCAAAAGGGTTTCGCGATCGTTGGGGATGTTGTCCTCGATAACGGCTTCGAGGGCGGCGTTGAGTAGCTGGCCTAGCTCGGGCCCCGGCTTCACACCGGCACGAATCAAGTCGCCGCCGTTGATAGCAAGCATCTTGAGCGAATAGGGCTCCCCCGCCTCCAACAAATCATGGGCGAGTGAGCGCATCTCTTCGATCGTCTCGACGTAATAGAAGCACGACGGCGCCTTGCCCAGCGTGTCGGCACGCTTAAGGTCCATAAGCTCGTCCATCAGGCGCGGCGTATCGACGCCCTCGCCCGAAAGCAAGCGCATCATATTGAGCAAGCAGGAGCGCTCGGGGCGCAGCGGCTTGTCGTGGTACTTAATGAGCAGGCACACGTCGCGGACCAAGTCGTGCGAAAGCGCCAAGCGATCCATGATGGCGCGCGCCTTCTTGGCCCCGAGCTCGGGGTGACCGTAAAAGTGGCCGCTGCCCGCATGGTCGACCGTAAAGCAATCGGGCTTGGAAACGTCGTGCAAAAACGCCGCCCACATTAGGCTCATTGAGGGTGTAAAGCCGTCGCACAGCGCCAACTCCCCCGCCACCGTCAGCACACGGGCGATATGCTCGTAAACGTTAAACGCATGATAGACGCTGCGCTGATCAAACCCGCGACCCGCTGCCAACTCGGGCACGGCGGCGCAGATGAGCTCGGGGTAGCGCAGCATGGCGTCTCCCCCGTGGCCGGTCGAAAGGATACCCTCGAGCTCAATGCCCACGCGCTCGCGCGCCACAGCATCGAGCAGCGGCGCGCACTCGGCAAGCGCCTGTTTAGTCTTAGGCTCGATCATAAAATCCAGACGGCAGGCAAAACGCACCGCGCGCAGCATGCGAAGCGCGTCCTCGTTAAAACGACGCTTGGGATCTCCAACGGCGCGGATGAGCTTGCGGTCTAGGTCGCCCTGACCATCGTAGCGGTCGACAAGACCACGCTCGGGATGCCAGGCCATAGCGTTAACGGTAAAGTCACGACGCGCCAGATCGTCCTCAAGCGACGCCGCACGCTCCACACTCTGGGGATGGCGGCCGTCGGTGTAAAAGCCGTCTAGGCGGTAGGTGGTGACCTCAATGCGCTCATCATCGCAAATAGCCGTGATGCCGCCAAATTTTATGCCCGACTCGACCACGGCAATATCAGCCGCTTCGAGCGCCTCTTTGGACTCCTGCCACAGGCCGCTGCAGCACATGTCAACATCGTGGCTGGGGCGTCCCATCAGGGCATCACGTACCCAACCGCCCACGTACCAAGCCTCAAGACCTGCTGCCCCAAGCGCACGCAGGACACGGATAGAGGCATCGGTCGGCTGCGTACCGTTGAGCGAAACATTGCACATGCCTATGGCCTCCTGCGACTATCAAATTGGCTATCGATTGCGTCTGCAAGAAGTCTAGCAAGAAACAGCCTCCACTGCACACGCAAGTCCGATAAACAAAAACGCATCCGTCCTGGTCTAAGACGGATGCGAAATAATTGAACTATTCAGGCAAGGTGCCGGAACTAGCAAACCTGACGGATTGCAATACCCTTCTGATACTCATCGACCTTGGCAAAATCGCCCAGACCCGGGCACTCGACCACGTTGGCGCCGGTGGCCATCGAGAGGCGCAGGGCATCCTCGACGCGCTCGGGGGCGTCGTGCCACACGGACAGGAAGGCGGCCAGCGAGGAGTCGCCCGCGCAGACGGTCGACAGCAGCTTGACGTCGAAAGTGCGGTTGGCAAACCAGATGTGCTCGCCGTTGGAGAAGTACGCGCCGTCGCCGCCGAGCGTCAGCAGTACATTCTTAGCGCCCTTGGCGTGCAGCTCGGCCATGGCGCCCTTGACGGACTCGTCGTCGCCACCGCTCACCTTAATGCCAAAGATGTCGAGCAGCTCGTCGTCGTTAGGCTTAATGAGGAGCGGCTCCATAGCAATGAGGTCGGCCAACTGATGGCTCGAAATATCGAGCACGAACTCGGCGCCCTTTGCCTTAACGCGGCGAAGCACCTCGGCCAGGAAGCCCTCAGAGGTGTTGGGGGGCAGCGAGCCGCTAATGACCAGGCAGGTCATGTCCTCGAGCGAATCGATCAGCTCAAACATCTCCTGCTCGTTGGCCTCGTTGATGGCGGCACCGGCGTTGACCATGTTGTACTCGGTGTCGGGACCGGCATTGAGGAACACGTTGACACGCGTGATGCCGTCAGTCCACACGGGCTTGACGGGCACGCCCAGGGCCTCGGCGCCCTTAACGATATACTCACCCGAGAAGCCGGCGAAGAAGCCCAGGATCGTGGTGTCGACGCCGTAGTGGTCGAGCGTAAACGAAACGTTGAGACCCTTGCCGTTGGGGGTGTAGACAGCGTTACGGGTGCGGGTAACGGTGTTGGCGGACAAGCCATCGCAGGAGATGTTGTAGTCAATAGCGGGATTTGCAGTAAGCGTGTAAATCATGAATGTTCCTTTCACGAAGCAACGTGTTAATGAAAGTATATTCCACGCCTCGGCAAAAGGCTACAACAACTCGGTGAACGGTGTGGAACGCGTGAAGCGCGGCTCCGAGGTTCGAGTGGGACAAAAAACGGCGCCCCGGCCGAAACCGGAGCGCCGCATGCGCACGAATATGTCGCGTTTCGCTTACTTGCGATCGAGCTTGCGGACAGCAACGCGCTTGCTGTACTCGTCGACGTGACCAAAGTCGCCGATGCCGACGGACTCAGCAACGTTGGCGCCGGTGGCCATAGCGAGCTTCATGGCCTCCTCGACGTTGTCGCGATCCCTGTACCACTTGTGCAGGAACGCAGCGAGGGTGCAGTCGCCGGCGCAGACGGAAGAGACAAGCTTGATGTTGAACTCACGCTTGGCATACCAGATGTCCTCGCCGTTGGAGAAGTAAGCGTCACCGCGGCTACCACGGGTGAGCAGCACGTTCTGGACGCCGGCCTCGTGAGCCAGCTTCATGGCAACGCGGACCTCGTCGTCGGTGTCGACCGGCACGCCGAAGATAGCCTTCATCTCGTGATGGTTCGGCTTAATGAGCAGCGGCTTCTTGTGAGCGAGCTCCTTGAGCTTGTCGGAGGACAGGTCCAGGACGACGTCGGCGCCACGGGCCTGAGCGTGCTCCATGACCTGAGCCAGGAAGTCGGGCGTAGCTTTGGGAGGCACGGAGCCGGAGACGATCAGGCACTCAAGGTCGCCCGCGGTGTCCAGGATGTTGTAGAGCTCCTCCTGGTGCTGCGGCGTGATCGGAGCACCGGGGTTCAGGATGCCGTACTCGTGCTGGCCATCGTTGACGTAGGTGTTGATGCGCGTGATACCGTCGGTCCAGACCGGGCGGCAGAGGCAACCCAGGTTCATGACCTCCTCGACGATGAACTTGCCCGTGAAGCCGGCGAAGAAACCGAGCGCGACGGTGTCGACGCCCATCTTCTTAAAGGCGAAGGACACGTCGAGGCCCTTGCCGTTAGCCGTGTAGCTGGCCGAGCCGGTGCGGACGTTCTCGTCGGGCTCGAGCGGAGAGCTCGAAACCGTCATGTCGACAGCCGGGTTAGCGGTTAGCGTGTAGAACATTTACAGTACCCCCTGTATATGTGAGGGCCGCGTGGCCGGCCCATTCCAACCACGCGGTTACCTCTGATACCAAATTAGCGAGCTGCGGACTCGAGCAGTGCCTTGACCTCGGCAGCGGTGTTGCAGGCGAGCGCCTTCTCGGCGAGCTCGTCGCACTCGGCCTTGGTCCACTGGCTGATGGTCTTGCGGGCGCGCAGGATGGACGGAGCGCTCATCGAGAACTCCTCCAGGCCCCAGCTGATCAGCAGCGGCTCGAGCAACGGATCGGCAGCGGCCTCGCCGCACATACCGACCATGATGCCGGCCTTCACGCCGCTCTCGATGATGTTCTTGAGCGAGCGGAGCACGGCGGGATAGTAAACCTGGTACAGGTTGGAGATGGTGTCGTTGCCACGGTCGGCGCACATGGTGTAGCCGATCAGGTCGTTGGTGCCGATGGAGAAGAAGTCGGCGACCTCGGCCAGGCGGTCAGCGAGCAGCGAGGCTGCAGGCGTCTCGACCATGATGCCGACCTCGATGTTCTCGTTGAACTTGCGACCCTCTTCGGTCAGCTCGGTCTTGCACTGCTCGACGAGCTCCTTGACAGCCAAGACTTCCTCGACGCAGGTGACGAGCGGGATCATAATCTTGACGTCACCGAAGGCGCTGGCGCGCAGCAGGGCGCGGAGCTGGACCTTGTACTGGTCGGGGTTGGCCAGGCAGTAACGCACGGCGCGGAAGCCCATGAAGGGGTTCTCTTCCTTGACCATGTGCAGGTACGGAATCTCCTTGTCGCCACCCACATCGAGCGTGCGGATGATGACCGGAGCGCCCTTGAGCGCGCTGGCGACCTTACGGTAGGCGTTGAACTGCTCCTCCTCGGAAGGAAGCTCAGCAGAGTCCATGAACAGGAACTCGGAACGGAACAGGCCGATAGCCTCGGCATCGTGATCGAGCGCGTTGGGCACGTCATCGGGGTTGCCGATGTTGCAGGCAATGATCTTCTTGATGCCGTCGGCAGTCACGGACGGCTTGCCGCGGAAGGCCTCGAGAGCCGCCTTCTCGGCAGCGAAAGCCTCGGCCTTTGCAGTGTAAGCGGCGAGCGTCTCCTCATCGGGATCGGCCTCGACGATACCCTTGCCACCGTCGACGACAACGGTCATGCCGTTGCGCAGTGCGGTGCAGCTGTTGGAAACCGAAAGGACAGCCGGGATCTCGAGGGCGCGCGCAATGATTGCGGAGTGCGACGTGCGGCCACCGGTCTCGGTGACGATACCGGCAACGTGGGCCTTATCGATCGTGGCGGTCATAGACGGCGTGAGGTCGTGCACGACAACGACGGTGTTCTCGGGCAGGACGGAGAGGTCGACGACCTCCTTGCCCAGTAGCTCGGCCAGAATACCGGTGCGGATGTCGGCGATGTCGGCCGCGCGCAGACGGAACATCTCGTCGTCCATGGACAGGAACATGTTCTCGAACATGGTCGAGGTGTCCATGAGCGCCTGCTCGGCGCAGGTGCCGCCGTCAATAGCGGCGTTGATGGCGTCGGTCATGCCCGGATCCTGAGCCAGGACAATGTGTCCGCTCATGATCTCGGCCTCGGCCTCGCCCACCGTCTCCTTCATATGGTCGGCCTGAGCCTGAGTCTTCTCGCAGAAGACCGAAAGAGCGGTCTGATAGCGTTCCTTCTCTGCTGCCGAATCAGCAACCTCGTGCGGCTCAAACGTCAAGTCGGGATCGACGGCGACCATAACGGTGCCGATACCGATGCCCTCGGAAGCGTTGACTCCCTGATACATTCCCATTCCTCTCTCCGTGTCATGTGATAAAGCGTTTTGCCATATCCATGACAAAAGAGCGCAGCTACCTTAAGACAGGTCACTGCGCCCCCAAATATGAACTTAGTTGTTCAACATGCGACCCGTTTGAGTTCTACTCGCCAAGACCGCTCTTGATGAGCTCGATGGCAGCAGCCAGAGCCTCGGCCTCGTCGGCGCCGTCGCACTTGACCTCGACCTCGGTGCCGCAGGGGATACCAGCAGCCATGAGGGCCATCGGGGACTTGCCGTTGACCTCCTTCTCGGGGGTGACGACCGTCACGTCACAGGCGTACTTGCCCATGGTGGAGGCGAACAGACCAGCCGGACGCATGTGCAGACCCTGAGGATTAACGAGGGTAGCCTTCTCAGAAACCATAGTTGACTCCTTTTTTGTGTTTAACCCCTGTCATGCATGTGGCAGGAGTCAGATTCACGACGTTGTTTATATTAACTCACATCAAACGGTTTTTCATTGTGTTTCGCACGAATTGTTGGACAGATGTCGTTCGCTGTCCGCTCGCCTGCCG
>URUC01000063.1 GCA_900550965.1 uncultured Collinsella sp.
CTTTGTTGCCGCCGTCGAGGCCTACGGACCGGCCGTGCGCGACCTGCGCCGTAACCTAGAGATCAACAAACTCGATAACGTCGACGTCATCGGCGGCGACGCGGTGCGCGAGTTCCCCGACCAGGATGCCGATGTCCTGGTGGTCGACCCGCCACGCGCTGGCCTGGCGCCCGAGGCCATCGACCTCATCGCCAGCACGAGCGCTCGCGATGTCGCCTATGTGAGTTGTGATCCGGCCACCCTGGCACGCGACCTCAAGCGCTTTGTCGAGGAAGGCACCTTCTCCCCCGTCAAGATCACGCCGGTCGACCTATTCCCGCAAACCTTCCACTGCGAAACCGTCGTCCACCTCAAGCGTAACTAGACCGTTTGCCCAAGACCACGCCCGATGATTTTTCTGGGACGGGGATAAAAAAATTTGTTCTGAATGATTATTTAATCCCCGTCCCGAAATTGAACCGCCCCCTCATTTCTTGGACATTAGAAATGAGGGGCTTCTTTATGGACGGGAAAGTCGGACACGACGCCACGCTGAGGACTCTTGCAGCAGAGTTTTGCGACAGGGGATACGGGCGCACCGAAGGCCGAAGGGCGCCCGGACCCGGCCGGGGCCGGCGGCGCGCGAGGGCGAGCTCTTGCGACGGAGCTGCTGCCCGGGCGCCTGAAGGACGAGTTCTACAGGAACCGGACGTGGTAGAGCTTCGAGGAGTTCAAGCGGGACCTCCACGCCTACACCGTTCACTGGAACAAGAGGAGGCAGGTTAAGCAAAAGGGACTGACCCCGGAGGAGTTCCGGAATCAGTCCCCATGTGCGGCATAGGCCGCTAATTGACCCGTCCAAGTATCGGGGCGCAGTTCATTTCAGCGCCGCCCGAGAAAGCTAAACGCCTTCTGGCAGGTTGTCCCGGGCCGAGGGCGGCCACCTTGATCGCCCTCGGCCCTCACCCACCTCATCTGCTCCTCAATTACATAGAGCTGATTGAGGAGGGCGCAGGCTAGCGGGTGCCTTCCTCATCGTCGTTGGGCCGGTAGGTGATGAACTCGATAACAAAGGCCAGGACGGCGGAAATGAGCGAGGCGATGATCGCGAAGATCATGTGGGAGATCCCGGCGCCACCAGGGGTCCCGTCGATGAAGTTGAGCAGGTTGAAGACGCCGAGGCCGCCCGAGATGTACATGAGAGCGCCAGTCATTCCCACGATAGCGCCGCCCACGGCGGAGCTCAGGCATGCCACGACGAACGCGCGCTTGTTGGGGAGGGCGATGCCGTAGATGCCCGGCTCGGTGACGCCGAAGAAGAAGGCGGAGATCATCGCGGGAAGGGCGATGCCGCGGAAGCGCTCGTCCTTGTTTCTGAGGTACATGGCAAAGATGACCGCTCCGAGTGCGAACCCGTGGCCGATGGTGGCGGCGAGCACGCTATCGTGGCCGAGGGTGTTCAGGTTCATGATGGAGATGGGGATGAGGCTCCAGTGGAAGCCGAAGATGACGAGGCACATCCACAGTCCGCCGACTAGGGCGCTGCCCAGGACGGAACCAACCACGGGGAGCTGGAAGATGAACGAGAACGCCGCGCTCAGCAGGTTGGTGATGAGGGTGGCCACCGGGCCGATGATGAGGTAGCCCAAGACGATGGAGACCGTCATCGTGGCGAGCGGGACAAGGAACATCTTGAGCGCAGCCGGCATCCAGCTCTTGAGCCAGCGCTCAAGGATAGAGCCGAACCACACCATGAGAAGGATGGGGATCACCGAGCTCACGTAGCCGGACACGGGCATGATGATGGGGAGCCCGAGGGCGGTGGCGTACCACGAGAACGTGCCGGCCACGCCGAGGTCGATGCTGCCGAGCGCCTCGCCCGAGGTCAGGGCGACCATCGTCGGGTAGAGGAGCGCCACGCCGATTGCCACGCCGGTGAACTCGTTCATGCGGAACTTGCGCGCGGCACTGAACGCCAGGGCGACGGGAAGGAAGTAGAAGAAGCCGTCAGCCACGGTGTAGAGCAGCGTGTAGAGGCCGTCGTTTGCAAAGGCCGGGACGAAGTAGGTGATGAGGGCAAGCAGTCCCTTCATGATGCCTGCGGCGGCAAGCGGTCCCAGGATGGGCTGGAAGATGCCAGAGATGAGGTCGATGATGACGGAGGCAACGGTCTTATCGCCCTGGGGCTCGTCGTCGGCGCTTGCGCCGCCCGAGAAGTTGCCGGCCTCCAGGACCGCGTCGTAGACGTCCTCGACGATGTTGCCCACGACCACCTGGTACTGGCCGTTGGCCTGGATGACCTGGATGACGCCCTTGAGGGCCTCGATCTTGGCCGTGTTGGCGCGGGACTCGTCCTTGAGTTTGAAGCGCACGCGCGTGATGCAGTGCGCGACGCTGGCGACGTTCTCGGCGCCGCCTACGTTCTCGAGTATGGATCTGGCCAGGTCGTCGTATTTTTCTGCCATTATTTTCTCCTTAGTGATATTGCCCGGGTGGTTAGCCCAGGTCGCCTCCGTTGGTGGCGATGGCCTGCTGATACCAGTAGAAGCTCTTCTTGCGCCTGCGCTCGAGCGTGCCGTTGCCCAGGTTGTCGCGGTCCACGTAGATGAAGCCGTAGCGCTTCTCCATCTCGCCGGAGCCCGCGCTCACGAGGTCGATCGGCCCCCAGGTGGTGTAGCCGAGCATCTCGACGCCGTCCTGCTCGATAGCGTCGCGCATGGCCTCGATGTGCTCGCGCAGGTAGGCGATGCGGTAGTCATCCTCGATCGTGCCGTCGGGAAGCACCTCGTCATAGGCGCCGAGGCCGTTCTCCACCACAAAGAGCGGCTTCTGGTAGCGGTCCCAGAGGTCGTTGATCGTGATGCGGAACCCCAGCGGGTCGATGACCCAGCCCCAGTCGCTCGTGCGCACGTAGGGGTTCTCTACGCCGGCGAAGGCGTTGCCCTCGGCGACGCCGCCCACGGAATCGGGGTCGCCCGCGGTACAGCGCGAGGAGTAGTAGCTAAACGAGATGAAGTCGACGGTGTTCTCCGCAAGGATGCGCTCGTCCTCGGCGGTCATGCCCACGTCGATGCCCTCGCGCTCGAGCATCTTGAGCGCGTAGCCGGGGTAGTGCCCGCGTGCCTGCACGTCCACGAAGAAGAGGTCCTCCTGGTTCTTGACCTGCGCTGCACGGACGTCCTCGGGACGACAGGAGTAGGGGTAGTAGCTTCCCGCGGCGAGCATGCAGCCAACCTTGTTCTCCGGGTCGACCTCGTGGGCGATCTTGGTGGCCCAGGCGCTCGCCACGAGCTCGTTGTGCGCGGCGCGGTACTCGGCCTCGCGGGCATTCTCCCCGGGCTCGAGGACGATGCCGGCACCCATGAAGGGACGGTGCAAGATCATGTTCATCTCGTTGAACGTGATCCACCAATGCACGAGGCCGCGGTAGCGGTTGAAGAGCACCTTCACGAGCCGCTTGTAGAGCTCGATGAGGGCGCGGTTTCGCCAGGCGCCGTACTTCTTGACGAGGTGGATGGGGCAGTCGAAGTGCGTGATGGTCACGAGGGGCTCGATCCTGTGCTCGCGGCAGCAGCGGAACACGTCCTCGTAGAAGGCGAGCCCGGCCTCGTTGGGCTCCTCCTCGTCGCCATTGGGGAAGATGCGGCTCCAGGCGATGGAGAGGCGAAAGACCTTAAAGCCCATCTCCGCGAAGAGGGCTATGTCCTCGCGGTAGTGGTGGTAGAAGTCGATGCCCGTCTGGGCCGGGTAGTAGTACCCGGGCTCAAAGTCGAGCATGCGCCTCAGGCCGCGACTTACGTCGTTGCGCTCCGACCCGTGTGGGATGACGTCGACATTGGCAAGGCCGCGGCCGCCCTCGTCATAACCTCCCTCGCATTGGTTAGCAGCGGTGGCTCCTCCCCAAAGGAACCCTTTTGGAAATGGCATGGTGCCTCCTTCTCTCTGGCGCCCCCACCTCTGCGGGGACGCTTTATAACGTCCTTGCGACCTCACGCGCCGGGCCCGTGGCCCTTTCCCTGATGCGCGCGGGCCGCCCGTGAAGGGGTGACTAGCCGACGGCTTGTCCTGCGGCGGCGCGACGTGCCTCCCGGCCTCCAAGCAGGGAGGGGACCTGTGCCAGGCACACGCCGGCGAGGATGATGGCGACGCCCAGCCACTCGACGACGCCGAGCGGCTCGCCGAGGACGATCATGGCTATGAGCAGGCCGGCGGGGAGTTCCGCGGCGGCCATGACAGTGGAGAGACCCGCGGGCAGGTGCGGAGAGCCCATGCCGAAGAGCAAGACCGGGCAGAGCATGCCAAAGAAGCCGGCGATGACGGCAAAGGGCAGGATGCCCTGGGCGAGGACGCCCGAGACGACGTAGTCCGGGCACACCGTGAGCGACATGACCACGGAGCCCGCGCACACGATGACGCCGCGCTGCTCGGACGAGCAGGGGGCCTCGACCTTGCCGGAGAGGGTGACAAAGAGGGAGCAGGACACGGCCGCACCCAGCGCGCAGAGCAGGGCCACGGGGTCGTACCCGGTGATGCCGGTCTTGTAAACGCCGCTCGCGAACACCGTCCCGAAGACGATGGCCAGGGCGGAGGCCACTTGGAGGGGCCTCGGCGGCCGGCGCGTCATGACGGTCTGCCACACGAGCCCCAGCCACGTGAACTGGAAGAGGAGCGTGAGCGCCACCGGGGCGGGCAGCACGCTCATGGCGTAGCAGTAGAGGATTGAGGTGAGGCAGGTGAGGGCTCCCAGGCCCATGAGCTTAAGGGCGAGCTTCCAGCCCACGCGCTGCCAGCGGTGCCCGAGTGCGTGCCCTGCGAGCGTGGCGAGGGCGAAGAAGAGGCAGCCGAGCCACGCTTGGCTCGCCACCACCTGTGCCGAGGTGAAGCCCGCGGCGTAGGCGAGCTTGTAGGTCGTGGCCATCGCGCCGTAGCAGGCGCCGCCCGCAAAGACCTGGAGCGCCGCCTTGGCCTGTCCCGCGCCCGTGGCTCCCGCCCCGGCGGCCTGTTGCTTGATTGTGTTTGTTCCTGCCATTCGGCTCCCTTCCGTCTGCTGTCTTGCAGACGCACATCTCGTGCGTCTGTTCCCTGCAGTCGGAAGGTGGGCTCGTGCGGTCTTCTGGCGGTGCATGTGGCACCTGCTGCCAAGACGAAAAAAGCCACGCAACCGACTGCTCGGTTGCGTGGCAAAAAGGTGGCTAGCGCCCAGAAAAGTCCACGCGTTTTTAGACTGGGACAAAGTACTACAACAGGTGAGATTCTGTCAAGAAAAACCGAGGAAAAAAGCGAGCCTCTGCCCGCCGTACCTGTGGCGGTCGTTCCCCGAACGGGGCGGTGCTGTTGGGGACTGTCTCGATCTGTAACAGTAAGACCCGGTTTTGGTCCGTAGATGTTACAGATTTAGACGTTTTGTCGGGGCGGTTTCCGTTTGTCTTGATCTGTAACAGTTAGGGGTCAAAAGTGGGTCTAGATGTTACAGATTGAGATTGTTGAGGATGGGTGAGGGTAGCTAATTCGGACGGGGCTATTTTAGCTACCCTGCAAGTGGGGTAGCTAAAATAGCCCCGTCCCTTTTTAAACAATGGAAAATCGAGCGTGGCAAGCGGAGGTCTTCGGGGTATAAGACGGCTAATTGTATGCCGCCCATGAAAGGAGCCCTCATGCCCAGCGTTGCCGTTCTCGCCGCCGATGGCTTTGAAACTATTGAATGCTTGACCATGGTCGATGTCATGCGTCGCGGCGGCGTGCGTGCCACGCTCGTCTCGATCATGCCCACGCGTGAGGTCGTAAGCTCGCTGCAGATCCCCGTGACCTGCGATGCGCTCTTTGATGAGATCAACTTTGACGAGTACGACTGCGTCGTGCTGCCCGGCGGCCTGCCCGGTGCCACCAACCTGCGCGCCGATCAGCGCGTCTGCGACGTGGTCTGCGAGTTCGCCGCGACCAAGCACGTTGCCGCCATCTGCGCCGCCCCGTTTATCCTGGGCGAGCTCGACCTACTCGAGGGGCGCCAGGCCACGTGCTTCCCTGGCTTTGAGAAAAGCTTCCCCGAAGGCGCCTATACCGGCGAGAAGGTTACGCAAGACGGCAACATCATCACCGCCAGCGGCATGGCCCAGTCGCTCCCCTTTGCGCTTGAGCTGCTGCGCACACTCGCCGGCGACAAGGCCGTCGAGAAGGTCGCCGAGGGCATTCAGCTATGATTTTGGCTTCGCAATCACCGCGCCGCATCGAGTTGATGCGCGAGGCGGGCTATGACATTCACGTGATTCCCGCAGATATCGACGAAACGCCTTTTGATGGCGAGGCCCCGCTTACGCTCGTTGAACGCTTAGCACGCGCCAAAGCCGCCTCCGTTGCCGCCGAGCATGCCGAGCCCAACGAACTGACCGTCGCGGCCGATACTATTGTCACCTTCGATGGCAAGATTCTGGGCAAGCCGGCAACCGAGGACGAGGCGCGCACCATGCTCCGCGAGCTTTCGGGCCGCACGCACCAGGTCGCAACCGGCGTCTGCATCGTTAAGGCAGGCGACACGGCCGCTCCGCATGCCGCCGAGAGCCTGTCGTTTGTCGATGTGACCGACGTGACGTTCTATGAGCTTACCGAAGAGCAGATCGAGCGCTATGTTGCCTCCGGCGAACCCATGGACAAGGCCGGGGCCTACGGCATCCAAGGCACAGGCGGCCGCATGCTTGTGCACGATATTTCGGGTGACTTCTACAACGTGGTGGGCTTGCCCATCGCTCGCGTCGCACGCGCGATTCAAAAACTCTCGTAATTGCATCTGGCGCTGGTTATCCCCCAGCGCCTACAATTTTGCCGTACCGTACGGATCCCGACCGGGCATAAGGCCCGGCGGAAAACCGATAGGAGAAAACATGGATACACTGCTTGAGGCCATTGACGTTTGCGATGTCGATGGCTTTTGCTTTGGCAACTACACGGACGAGGAGGCCGGCACCGGTTGCACCGTAATCGTGGCACCCAAGGGCGCCACCGGCGGCGTTGACGTTCGCGGCGGTGCCCCGGCATCGCGCGAAACCGACCTGCTGCGACCCGAGAACACCGTCGATAAGGTCCACGCCGTCTGCCTTTCGGGCGGATCGGCCTTTGGCCTCGAGGCTGCAAGCGGCGTGGCCCGCGAACTCGAGAGCCGCGGCATTGGTCTGCCCGTCGGCCCCACGCAGGTGCCCATCGTGTGCTCCAGCTGTATCTTCGACCTTGCCTTTGGCGACCCCACCGTTCGCCCCGACATTGAGGCCGGCATCGCCGCCGTGCGCGAGGCGCTCGACAACACCCCCACCATGCTCGAGCAAGGCAATGTGGGCGCCGGCACCGGTGCCACCGTAGGTAAGCTCATGGGCCCTGCCACCTGCATGAAGGCCGGCCTTGGCACTGCCGCCGTGGCGCTCGGTCCCGTTAAGGTAGGCGCCGTGGTTTCGGTCAACGCCTGCGGCAACGTTGTCGACCCCCTCACCGGCGAGTGGGTCGCCGGCATGCGCGCCTCAGCCGATAGCGACCAGATCGTCGACATGGAACTCGCAGCCTTTGCCGCCGCCGGATCCATGCAGATGCCGCTCGACCGCACCAACACCACCATCAGCTGCATCGTCACCAACATGGAGCTCACTAAGGCCCAGGCCACCAAGGTCTCCCAAATGGCCGCAGACGCCTACGCCCACGCCATCCGTCCCACGCACACCACCAACGACGGCGACACCATCTACACCCTTGCCAGCGGCAAGTTGGGTGCCCAGGCTAGCGCCGCCGCACCCCTAGACCTACTGGGCATGCTCGCCGTAAGGGCCCTACAGACCGCCATCGTAAACGGAGCCAAAACCGCCAAAACCTCCCACGGCATCCCCGGCGCCGCGAAGTAGCCTAACCTGACCGGTTGCCCGGTGGGGCTTGGTTATGTTTGCTGCTCTACAGTCCTGGCTCGCACGAAGAGCACATTAAGTGCTCTTCGGCTCGTGCGGAACTCGCGACAAACATAACCAAGCTCCACCGGGCAACCTACTCAACAAGATCCCTTTCAGCCCAGGCCCCTGTGTACCACGCGTCTAAGATCTTCAAATTCAGCTGCCTAACATAAAGCGAGACATAGCAGAGGGCCCCTGGTCCTTAACTTGATACGAGTTCCGCACGCAAAGGAGGCGCCAGTGGCGCCTCCGTCTTGCGCAGGACTGTCCGAAGTAGCAAGTTAAGGACCAGGGGTCCCCGTTACCCGAGCGTTTCTGTGCTAGTTGAATTTGAAGATCTTTGAGGCAAGACGGTATAGGCCGAGTGTGGTTTTGTCGCCAGCGCGGCCACGCAGATTGGTAAAGAAGCCGACCACGCCGTAGCGAGCACGACGATACATGCGCTCGTCGTAGGCCTTTAAATCGCTCCATAGCGTCTTCAGGCGCTCATCGGCGAAATCCTCATCGGATAGCTTGGTAAGCACCGAGCAGATCGCCATCATCATGGTGAAGTAGCCCATCATGTACGAACGCAGACGCGACGACTCGACATCGCTGTACAGGTGGTACGACTCCATCATGATACGCGTAACACGGAACTGCTGGTCCAGACGCTTGACCATCGTGGCCTCGTTGACACTCTGGCCCTCGCGACCGATAAAGTAGCGATAGAGGTCGATGTCGGCGTAGTACATGGTCTTGCAACGCGGCAGCGGCACGTAGGCGTAGATGTTGTCCACATAAAACGTGTGCGGCGGCATGGGCAGGTTGGACTCGCGCAGCACATCCGTGCGATAGCACAGGCTGTGCATGAGCAGATTCTGGTCCAAACGGAAATGGCCGATCTGGTCCCAGGTAAAGATCTTTTTTCGAGGCAGGGCAAACTTGTAACCAATGGCCGTATGCGTACCCTCGTAAACCTTCTCGTACACGTAGTTCGAGATAAACAGGTCAACGCGCTGGTCGCGCTCTTCAAAGCCGCGCAGAATCGACAGCATGGTCGAAAGGGCAGCGCCGTCAAGCCAGTCGTCCGAGTCGACGACCTTGTAGTAGGTGCCCTGCGCCTCGCGCAGACCCGAAAGGACGGCAATACCGTGGCCGCCATTCTCCTGGTGCACCGCGCGGATGATTCCAGGATAACGGGCCTCCCACTCGTCGGCCTTGGCGGCCGTCTCGTCCTTGGAGCCGTCGTCCACCACGATAATCTCGATATCGGTGGCGTAATTGCTCCCCTCCAAGATGGAGGTGATGCAATGGTCCATGTCCTTGGCGGCGTTATACGAGGGAATACCGAATGTTATGACTTTATGCATGGCAGGCGATAATCTCATCCGAAAGATCGAGGGCGGAATTGGTCACGGCATCCATATCGTAGTAACGATACTCGGCCAGACGACCCACCGGGTGGAAGTTTGTCAGGTTCTGGACGCGCTCAAGATAGCGCTCATAGAGCTCACGGTTCTCGGGCTCAAGAATGGCGTAATACGGCGTCTCGCCCGAGCCGGGCGTATAGGCCTTGGAGTACTCCTTCATGATGGTGGTCTTGCCGGGCAGGACCTGACCAGTCATGTTCTTGAACTCGGTAATGCGGGTGTAGTCCTCGCTCGTGGTGTAGTTGACGGTGCCCACGGGCTGGAACTGATCCATATCGAGCGTCTCGAACTTCATGTCGAGCGTGCGGTACGGCAGCGCGCCCAGGTCGAGGTTGAACAGCTCATCGAGCGGACCGGTATAGACGATCTCGCCGCCGTAGACCTTGCCGTCGACCTTGACGGTTGTCTCGTCGATCTCGAAGAGATCGCGAGCATCCACGTCGCAGAACACATCAATCAGGTCGTGGTCGAGCATGTGCTCAAACAGCGCCGTGTAGCCATCCTGCGGCATACCCTGGAAGGGGGCCTGCGGGAAGTAGCGGTCATCGTCGCCCACAAAGACGGGAACGCGGCCGGTGATCGAGGGATCGATCTGGTCGGGCGTCTGGCCCCACTGCTTCATGGTGTAATGCAAAAAGACGTTCTCGTAGACGTAATCGGCGACCTCGGCCAAGTCGGGGTCGTTCTTCTTACGCAGCTCCATGATGGGCACTTTGACATCCTTGCCAAAGGTCTCCACGAGCTTCTGATACAGCTCCTCGCCGCGCTCATCACCAAAGGCGAGCTTGAGACTCGCATGGTTGAAGGGCACGGGCATAAGGGTACCGTTGATGTTGGCGAGCACCTTGTGCTGATAATCCGTCCACTTGGTAAAGCGCGACAGGAAATTATGCACGCGCTCGTTAAAGGTGTGATAGATATGCGGACCGTACTCGTGGATCAGGATTCCGGCCTCGTCAGTGCAGTCATAGGCATTGCCCGCAATGTGGCTACGGCGCTCCAAAACGGCAACACGATAGCCGATGGTCTCGGCAAGACGGCGGGCGCAAACGGCACCGGCATATCCAGCACCGACGACAATCATGTCGTACGCGCCGGCGTTAAAGCCTTCAGGCAGGCCTGAGGTAATCTGCATCGATACTCCTTGTCAAAAGCCACGGGCTCGTTAGCTGGGCTTTTCTCGAACATTCTTCGAGACATATTTATCAGAGCGATTATAGCGCTAATGCGTCCTATAATGAGCTTGCCACACAAGGAAAGCTCAAGCACCGCGGCGTACATAATTGAAAGGTAAACCCGCTAGCAGCGGGTTTATTCGTGAACAGCCGGGCGCCTGGAGCTTAGCGAAACGCTTGCAAGGAGTAACATGAGCGATTTCCTAAACCGTATGAAGTCTGCCGCCAAGGCCGACCTTAAGACCATCGTCCTGCCCGAGGGCGAGGATCCGCGCACCATCGTCGCGGCCAACAAGATCATCGAGGAAGGCCTGGCCAACATCGTCATCCTGGGCGATCCCAACGAGATCAACGTTCCCGGCGCCACCGTCATCGACCCGCGCAATGCCGAGAAGCACGAGGAGTACGCACAGAAGTTTGCCGAGCTCCGCGCCAAGAAGGGCGTTACCATCGAGCAGGCTCGCGCCCAGGTGATGGACGCCACCTACTTTGGCACCATGATGGTCAAGATGGGCGACGCCGACGGCCTGGTCTCCGGCGCCTGCCACTCCACCGCCGACACCCTGCGCCCCGCGCTTCAGATCCTCAAGACCGCCCCGGGCACCAAGCTGGTCTCGGCCTTCTTCGTGATGTGCACCGACACCCCGCAGTTCGGCACCGACGGCACGCTGATCTTCGCCGACTGCGGCCTCAACATCAACCCGTCCTCTGACGAGCTCTCCGAGATCGCCATCGCCTCGGCCCACTCCTGGTCCACCTTTATGGGCAATGTTGAGCCGCACGTGGCCATGCTCTCCTACTCCACCATGGGCTCCGCCGGTGGCGAGGTCGCCAAGAAGGTCCAGGAGGCCGTGAAGTTCTGCAAGGAGAAGGCACCCGAGCTCGCCATCGACGGCGACCTGCAGCTCGATGCTGCTATCGTCCCCACCGTCGCCCAGCTCAAGGCTCCCGGCTCCTCCGTCGCCGGTAAGGCCAACGTGCTCGTGTTCCCCGACCTCGAGGCCGGCAACATCGGCTACAAGCTGGTCCAGCGCTTCGCCGGCGCCGACGCTTACGGCCCCATTCTGCAGGGCATCGCCAAGCCGGTCAACGACCTGTCGCGCGGCTGCTCTGCCGACGACATCGTGGGTGTCGTAGCCATCACCGCCGTCCAGGCTCAGATGGCTGAATAGCTTACATATCCCCTCGGGACCCTGCAGGGCAAAGCTCTGAAAACGTCCTCGGACATGCAAAGAGGCTCCGCTGCGCGCTTCGCGCGGCGGAGCC
>URUC01000064.1 GCA_900550965.1 uncultured Collinsella sp.
AGATGCGCCAGATTGCGGGGCGCGCGACCACGGCGCGCGTTGCCCCCGACAGCTTGCGCGCCAAGGCGGCGGCAGAGCGCAGCCAGACGCAAAAGAAGGTCATCGTCTTCTCGATCGCCATCGCCATCGTCGCGGTCATTGCCTGTGCCGGCGCCATCCTTATCACCACCGCCGGTGAGGGTCTGGGCGAGCGCCCCGAGCCGATTCTGTCGTCGCGCACGACCGAGCACGACGCGGATAGCACTGGTCAATCGCAAAGCCAGCAGGACGACTCGCAGGGCACCTCCGCATCCACCGACTCGTCCTCGAACACCCCCGATCAATCGCAGGGCGTCGATTCTTCCGTGAACAACAGCGGCACGCAATCCGGCACGACCGACTCAAGCCAAACGACTGACAGCTCGCAGCCGAGCACGGGCGACCAGACGAGCGGCAATACATCGGGCACGGGATCTACCGACAACAGCAGCACTAACAGCTCGAGCGGAACCGCGTCCGGTACGGCATCTGACAGCTCGAGCCAAGGCACGGCGTCGGGCAACTAAGCACGTTTGCCTCTCATAGATAACCGACCTGTATAACGGGCGCGAACCGGCAACGGTCGCGCCCGTTTGCCTTGGGCGCCGAGGTGGCACGCCCCGTGCGATGGTAAGATGCTTTGGTGTGTAAAGAGGAGATTTGCCATGAGCAAGACAATAGTTAAGCCCACGCTATCGCTGGGCAACCACATCTATCTATATCGTCTACTGCGCGATGCGATTGGGTGCGGCAAGCAAACGTTTATGACGCAGGTCGAGGAGACGCTCGCCGCCGGCGACATGGCCGCTTATGACCTGGGCTTCGAGTCCACGCGCGAGCTGCTCGAGGAGCTCGATGACTGCATCAAGCTGACTGTCTTTAAGGGCGGTCGCCTGTATGCCACCGTCATTGCCAACGAGACCTGGGATGCCGCCCTTGCCAAAGGCGAGGACAAGCCCAAGGCCGCCAAGGGCGCCAAGCAGTCCTACAAAAAGAAAAAGCGCGGCGAGAAGGACCTCAAGGCCGTGCGTCCCAAGCACGTTAAGCGTCCCGAACCCGTAGTTGAAGCTGCGCCTGAGCCCGAGCCCGAGCTCGAAGTCACTATTGAGGTAACAGCAGAAGCCGAAGCCGAAATCGCCGCCACGACCGACGCCAAAGTCATATCCGAGCAGGAAGCCACTGCGGAGCTCGACGAGGCTCCCAAGTCGACAACCGAAGAAGCCACCAACCAACCCGAGACGCCTGCGTACCAAAACAGCGGTGTCTTTAGCGACGAGACTGAGGACGATCAACCCAACGAGCCCGCCGATCAAGGCGCTACCGAGTCGGCGCCGAAGCCCGAGACGCCGCAGCCCGCCATCTCGCTCACGGTCGTCTATGACCCCGAGAACGCCAACGCCGGCATCACCACCATGGCATCCACGCCCATCGAGGCAAAGCCGAGCGTCGAGAACGAGAACGCGACGCAGGTTGAGGTTGAAACTGCAGCTGCAGACGCGCCCGCCACCGTGAAGCCCGCAGATTCTACGATCAAGCCGAAAACGACGCTAGAGCCCGCACCCGCCATCGAATCCGTGCCCACCTCTGCTTGCGACCAAATTCCCGCACCCGCACCGGCTCCGGTCCCCGCTGCAGCACCGGCCCCCGCACCCGCAGCGCCCGCCATCCCCGAGGACTTCCCCGTCGATTTCGCAACCGAGGTCTTCTGCCCCGGCCCGCTTCTGCACCAGCTGTCGACCTATCTCCCCTACGGCGCCGACACGCTCGGCATCGTCGGCGAGTACTATTGGATTGCCCGCGAGCGCGGTACCATCGAGGCCGCGCGAAACCGCGCAAGCTTCCCCCTGCGCTACACGCAGGCCGGCGAGCGCCACGAAGTCACCGTTCGCATCCGCCGCAACACCACCGGCGGTCTCGGAGCCGCCTGGACCATCGATAAAGTCGAGCCTTCTACCAAGTAACAAAAAGGGACGATAACCCTCAAGGTTATCGTCCCTTTCTCGTTAGGTCACCTGAGCTCGACTAATCACGCGTCAGCTTGCGGTGAATACGATGCGGCTGGGCTGCGTCCTCGCCCAGGCGCTCGATGCGGTTGGCCTGATAGGCCTCGAAATTGCCCTCGAACCAATACCAGTTGCCCGGATTCTCGTCGGTGCCCTCCCACGCCAGAATGTGCGTGGCGACGCGGTCCAGGAACATACGGTCGTGGCTAATGACCACCGAGCAGCCCGGGAACTCGAGCAGCGCCGCTTCGAGCGAGGACAGCGTCTCGACGTCGAGGTCGTTCGTGGGCTCGTCGAGGAGCAGCAGGTTGCCGCCCTGCTTGAGCGTAAGCGCCAGGTTCAGACGGTTGCGCTCGCCACCGGAAAGTACGCCAGCGCGCTTCTGCTGGTCCTGGCCCTTAAAGCCAAAGCTCGCCACATAAGCGCGGCTCGGAACCTCGGTCTCGCCGACCATCATGTGGTCCAGGCCGTCCGAGACGACCTCCCATAGGTTCTTATCGGGGTCGATGCCGGAACGGTTCTGGTCGACGTAAGAAATCTTGACGGTCTCGCCCACCTCGAGCTCGCCCGAAGTCAGCGGCTCCAGACCCACAATCGTCTTGAACAGCGTGGTCTTACCGACGCCGTTGGGGCCGATGACGCCCACGATGCCGTTGCGCGGCAGGGTGAACGAAAGGTCGTCGATAAGCACGCGGCCATCGAACTCTTTGTGCAGGTGATGGGCCTCGAGCACCTTGTTGCCCAAACGCGGGCCCACAGGAATGCGAATGTCAGTCCAGTCGAGCTTCTGGCTTGCGCGGGCCTCGGCCTCCATCTCCTCGTAGCGAGCCAGACGGGCCTTGTTCTTGGCCTGGCGAGCCTTGGGCGAGCTGCGTACCCACTCGAGCTCGGCCTCCATGCGCTTGGCGAGCTTGGCATCGCGGTTGCCCTGCGCCTCGATACGGGCAGCCTTGGTCTCCAGATACGTGGAGTAGTTGCCCTTGTAGGGATAAAGGTGGCCGCGGTCGACCTCGCAGATCCACTCGGCAACGTTATCCAGGAAGTAGCGATCGTGCGTGACGGCAAGCACCGCGCCCTGGTAGTTGTGCAGGAAGTGCTCGAGCCACAGGATCGACTCGGCGTCCAGGTGGTTGGTGGGCTCGTCGAGCAGCAGCAGGTCGGGAGCCTCGAGCAGCAGCTTGCACAGGGCCACACGGCGGCGCTCGCCGCCAGAGAGCACGTTGACCGGCATGTCGGAATCGGGCAGCTGCAGGGCGTCCATGGCCTGGCCGAGCTTGGAATCGATATCCCAGCCGTCGGCGGCGTCAATCTCGTCCTGGAGCTTTCCCATCTCGGCCATGAGGGCGTCCATGTCGCAGTCCGGATCGCACATCTCCTCGCCGATCTTGTTGAAGCGATCGACCTTGGCGATCATGTCGCCAAACGCCATGCGCACGTTCTCGATGACGGTCTTGTCGTCGTCAAGCGGCGGCTCCTGCTGCAGGATGCCCACGGTGTAGCCGGGGGTAAGCCTGGCATCGCCGTTGGAGACCTCCTCGATGCCGGCCATGATCTTGAGCAGGGTCGACTTGCCCATACCGTTGGGGCCCACGACGCCGATCTTGGCACCGGGGTAGAAGCTCAGGGTCACGTCGTCAAGGATTACCTTGTCGCCATGGGCCTTGCGAGCCTGATACATCTGGTAGATAAACTCCGCCATTTGTCTGTTTTATCCTTTCTACCTGTTGTTTCCCTATTCTTGATTCGCTTTAGTGGAAACGAAATGAGAAAACTAGCTCTGAAACGTAACGAAAAAGGGGCATGGTTGCCCATACCCCCTAATACTACCTGGGAAAAATCCCCCAGAACATACCATGAACTGCGTACGCTAGTTTTCCGCAACCTTAACGAACAGCCCGCTGAGATTTGCGCCACAGCAGATACGAGTAGACGTAGACGGCTCCGACCGAACCAAACGCCAGAACCGCAATCACCGCGGCGACGACTTCATTCGAAAGCACAGCACCTGCCACGCCCATCGCAATCAGGCCAACACCCAGCACCATAAAGCAGGCACCGCCAAAGCGCTGCGTACGGCGCCAGTTCTCGGGATCGGCAAGCGCCCAAGGCGTCTTGATACCGAGCGTATAGTTCTGCTTCACACGCGGCAAGTAGTTGCCTACGCCGATGAACAGCAAACCGATAGCACCGGAAATCAGCACGTTGACCGAACCGACCGCGGGCACAACGCCCCACACCGTAAGCTCTCCCAGCCAGCTTATGGCGCACATGAACAAGGTGAAGGCGATTACGAAGCCCTGATAGAACTTGCCCGAGGTTCGATATGCCTCACCTTTGGGATCGATGCGCGGCACCACGCAGAACATTGCGAGAAGCGCCAGAGGCAGCACGCCGAGCGCGGAGGCCATCCAGCTAGGACCCCAACCATCGACGGCGCCGTTCGCGCCCCAGTGCGTGGGAATCTGTGCAGGCAAGCTCGGCATCACCATGAGGTGCGCTACGACATTGGCGACGCACAGAACGACCAGCGCAATCCACACGCGCGACGATACCCCCGTGGGGTGAATGCCCTTGTTTTCGTTATTCATCCTTATCACCTTCCGTGTTTGTAAAGCCCATAAACCAACCGATCAAGTCCTGCATGACGGTGGTGTTTAAGCTGTAAACGATGTTTTGGCCATGGCGTTCGTCGGTCACCAACCCGGCGTTTTTGAGCGTCGCCAAGTGATGGCTCAATGACGGCTTACTGATATCGAAATGCTCGGCAAGCTCCCCCGCCGTGCAATTACCCTCGCGCAGCAACTCCAAAATGCGCCGTCGCGTTGGATCGGCAAGCGCCTTAAAACCCTCTCCCGGCATAAGGCCTCCTTTCATCATTTCGTTCGACGCGCACACTATACTCGATATTTAGATGTTTGTCTAACTATCTAATACAGTAACATCTATAGAACATTCGTTCGTGTTTAGTTACAATGGAAGTTGAAGCAGATGGGCCAGCTCCCTCTACCCGAGAAGGAGATGGACTATGAGTATTGACGATGTCCTGACGTTGTTGTTGCTTGTAATCGCGGCTGTGGAGCTCGGCATCCACATTGGAGGTCGAATGAAATAGCCGCCCCCGCGTAATGCGAAGACGGCCACTTCTCACGCTACAAACGTGTTTGGGAGTTGGCCAACCCGCGGCAACGGGTGCCATCTGCTTCAATCTTATGCGAATCCCGATCCCATTTCAACAAGCTCCAAGGGCTCAAATGGAATCGCAATAATACCTATAATGGCGATAGCTAAAACACGACCGACTCCCCATCGGAGGATATCTATGACCGAAACCGCAGCCGCAGCCCCCATCGAGACACGCGACACCAAGCTCGAGATCATCATGGGCCGTGAGGCGCTCGATAAACTTGCCAACGCCACGGTGCTGGTGCTGGGCTGCGGAGGCGTGGGATCCAACTGCTGCGAAGCGCTCGCGCGCGGCGGCATCGGTCATTTTGTGATCCTGGACAAGGACATCATCGCGCCCAGCAACATCAACCGCCAGGCCATCGCCTTTCATAGCACCATCGACAAGCGCAAGGTGGACGTAATGGAAGCCATGATCAACGATATCAACCCTGCCGCCACCGTCATCAAGCGCACCGAATACCTGTTGAGCGACAATATCGACGAATTTTTCGCACGCGTTTTGGAGCAAACGAACGGTAAACTCGACTACGTCGTCGACGCCATCGACACCATCTCGGCCAAGCTCACCATTGCCAAATATGCTCAGGACCACGGCATTCGTTTGGTTAGCTCTATGGGCGGGGCCAACAAGCTCCATCCCGAATGCCTGCATTTTGCCGACATTTTTGACACCGTGCGCGACCCTATGAGCCGCATCATGCGCAAAGAGTGCAAAAAACGTGGCATCAAGAGCCTTCACGTGCTGTTTAGCTGCGAGGAGTCGGTAAAGACCCAGCCCCGCGACCCTTCCAACATCCACGAGCGCACCGAGCTGGGAACCGCGAGCTTTATGCCGCCCATCATGGGCCAGATGATTGCCGGCGAGGTTATCCGCCAGATCAGCGGCCGCGGCACCGAACGTGTACGCTCCGATGGCCAGCGCCTGGACTAGCGGAGCGCGCCGAGATGGAGCCCCAGTTATTTGATGCACACTGCCATCTTGATTTAATGGCTCACCCGGACGCCGTTGCCGATGAGGCAACGGCGCTGGGCTTGGCTCTATTTGATTGCGGCGTCGATCCACGCGACTTCGCTAGCGCACATGGGCGAGCCCGTCGCCTTCCCACCGTCATCAAGGGCATCGGCCTCCATCCCTGGTGGCTCGCCGACGGCCGCTGCGGTCCTGCCGAAGTCAATCTGCTTTGCGAAGTTGCTGCCCAAGAGCGCTACATCGGCGAAGTCGGACTCGACTTTTCCGCGCGCTTTGCTGGAAGTGAGCCGCTACAAATACAGGCACTTGACCGGCTCTGCGATGCGCTCGTGCGGCATCCTCTTACCGGGCGCGTGATATCAATTCACGCCGTTCGTTCGGCGGGAACCGTACTGGACGTCCTCGAATCGCATGGATTACTCATCCCAAACTCCGACTCCCCCGTTATCATCTTCCACTGGTTTAGCGGCACTTCGGACGAACTCGTCCGCGCGTAATGCAGGCTGCTATTTTTCCGTCAACGAACGCATGCTCGCCACCAAGCGCGGTCGCGAATACGCACGACAGATTCCACTCGACCGCCTACTGCTCGAGACCGATGCGCCGGCCGAGCCAAACACAGAAACAAGCGCGCAATCGCTCATCAGATCGCTCACAAGGACCTCGATGCGCATTGCCTCACTCAAAAACTGTGACGCAAAGCGCATCGAGTCGGCAGTTTTAGCAAATGCGCACTCTGTTTTTGACCTTCGCTAACCCCTGTGGGCAAAAATGCCAAGGGACATGCGAATCGCACAACGCAGTCCCTATTTTGGAAGGCAGTACAATTCGGCAGCATTACACCAATTCGTGCATGAGATCACAGTTGCGTGCATACAATTCGTAAAAGATATGGCGGCGCGACACATATAACTCGTGGGCAGTCATATCGGGCACGATTGTTTGCGCAACGCCAAGGACTTGGGCGAGCTCATCCCACGATGCATAGGCGCCACCTGCGAGAGCTGCCATGATGGCATCACCGAAGCAGGCGCCCACCGTAACCTTGGCAACCGAGACCTCGCGCCCGCATACGTCGGCGATGGCCTGCATCCAAACTGGATTTTTGGTTCCACCTCCGACAAGCATAATGCGCCCAATTGGCAGTCCATGCTCTCGCTCGATAATGTCGACATGGGATGCAACAGTATACGCGACGCCTTCCAAGGCGGCGCGAACCATATGGGCTCGCGTATGCCTTCCGGTCAGGCCAAAGAAGACGCCGCGCGCCTCGGGATCGTTGAGCGGAGTACGCTCCCCCACAAAGTACGGCAGGCACAGGAGCCCATCGGCACCCGGCGCGACACCGGCGGCATCATGCGCCATAACCGTATATGCATCGGGGCCACCGTGGCCCTCGGCCTCTACGGCGTCGCGATACAGCTCTTGGCGCAGCCACGATGTGAGCGCCCCCGCCGTATTGGTCCCCGCGCAGATCCCGTAAGTTCCGGGAATGATAAACGTCCCTGGCCACAGACGGGCATCATCGATCATATGATCAGCTAGGTAGATGAAATACGCCGTACTCCCCAACTGAACCATCATATCGCCGGGACGGAATACACCCGTCGAAATGGCCTCGGCACCAGAGTCGCCCGTTCCCACTAAGACAGGTGTCCCTGCCGCGAGCCCCGTCGCCTCAGTCGCACGCTGTGTAATCACCCCGGCAATATCGGTAGCCGACATTACCTCCGCCATCTGGTCAGGCCGGCAGAAACGAGCACATTCCCGAGCATCAACCTTCCAAGTGTAGCGATCGTATAGGGGAAGAAAATCCTCCGCCAAATAACGGTCCACCGTAAAACGCCCCGTCAACTTCGCGCACAGAAACGATGACGCCGTCAGGAACTTCGCAGCACGTTCGTGCACCTCGGGCATATTCTCCTTAAACCACAAGATCTTTGGAGCAATATCTGACGAACAGGGATCGTGCCCGAAAAGCTCGCGTGCGCGATCTGACCCATATTCGGAAAGAAGCTCGTCAATCTGCGGCTTCGAACGTGCATCGACTCCGTACAAAATCGCGGGCGCCAGCGCGTTGCACTCGGTATCGACCGGCACGCAGTCGCAACCCAATGCGGAGAGGCCGACGCATCCGATCTGCACCGCGTTAACCCCCGATCGCACCACCAGCTCGCGCGACAAGCGGCAAAAATCGCCCCACCAAACTGCCTCCGCATCATGCTGGTACCATCCATCACGTGGGTTGTCCGTCTCGTGTCCACAAGAGGCCTGGCAAACGATGTTGCATCGATCATCGATTAAAACGCCTTTAGAGGCGCTTGTCCCAATATCAATACCCAGATAAAACGCCATAGGTGCCTACTCCCCCCGCGCCGTACGAGCGGCAGCCATAAAACGAACTACCCGCTCAACATCAACCGGGGCATCCAGCTTTCCGTCGCGCTTTAAGCACGTGCCGACAAACGCGCCATCGTAGTGAGCAAATACGTCAGCCATGGTATTTTCGCGACAACCGGTGCCACATACCACAGGCACTTCGCCAACACGCTCGCGGACCTCATCGGCAAGCTCGCCCGAAGCGCCACGGCCGGCAGCCGAACCGCCGATGACCATCGCATCCGGTAGGCAATTAAAGAGAAGTGAATCGGCAATGTCCGCAGTCGTGCGGTCGTTGAGATAAACCTCCCCCTCGCTCGTGATGAAGTGAAAAAGCTTGAGGTCGTCCAGGCGCAGCGCCGTCTTGCGACGCATGGTGTGAGCGAAATCTCGGTTAATCAGCCCGAGATCACCGGCCCAGACACCGCAAAAATTGCAGCGCGTGAACTGCGCATCGACGGCAGCGCACAGCTCGATTGTGGCATCACCATCGTAAATAGCTTCAGCTCCCCAAGGGGTCGACAAATCATGGGACAGAGCCCCGATTACATAGCCCATCGATGCAAGGGTTGAGGGAGAAACGTGCTGCTCATAGGGCATCGAGAGCTCATTGGTAATCAAAATGCCATCGACACCGCCCCGTTGCAACGCTTCGAGATCGCGCTTGGCGGCTTCCACGACCTGCGACACGCTTCCGCCCGGGTAATACAGTGGATCGCCCGGCAGAGGACGCAGGTGCAGCATTCCGATAACCGGCTTTTCGGTCTTGAACATCGAAGTTAGAAACGACATGACGTGCTCCTTCATAGGGTTATCGCGGGGACGTTACTCCCCCAGCACCTCGACGTACACTTTTCGCTTCTGCGGACCGTCAAACTCCGCAAGATAGATGTTCTGGGCACCTCCACACACGATGTGGCCATCTTGGACGGGAAAGAAGCAGCTGTTTCCACAAATCATGCTCTTGATATGCCCACAGGAGTTGTTGCCGGTGGCTCCATAGCTCGGCAGGAAGTGTGCATGCGCATAGGGGGCATCTAGCGGGGCGATGCGATCAAGCGTCTCCATAAGATCCGTCTCCACGCAGGGCAGCCCCTCGTTTACCACGATTCCACAGGTCGTATGCGACAAAATAATCGCTGCCAAGCCATTCGTCACCGAGCTGCGTTCAATGGCAGCGTGCACGTCTTCGGTAATATCGATGAACTGGTCCGGAGCAGTCGATAGATAGCTCAATGTCTCGAGCGCCACCATGTTCACTCATCCCCTTCAAGAAAACGCAGGGCATTACCCCAGTAGAGCCTTTCTCGCGCATCATCGCGCATGGACACGGTATCGAGCGCCCGTTTGAGTTTGAACGCACGGAAGCGCGGCGTATTGCTGGCGAACATCACTTGATGCGATAGCGCGCGCTCATACCACAGCGGCCCCATATCGACCGTGAAAAGACGCTGCATCATCTCCTCGGGCGAATCGATGTAAGTGATAGAGGTGTCCGTGTAGCAGTTGGGATACTTGAGCAGCATCGCCACGGTCTCGCGCACCCAGGGCCAGCCAAAGTGGGTCAAACTAAAACGCACATTTGGATGCGTTGCGATTGTGTGCTCAAATACAAGCGGATTACTGCGCGAGAGCTCTGCGCCCGGCTCCCAAGACATACCGGCATGGAAAACCACCGGCTTGTTATAGCGCTCGCACAGCTCGTAAAGCGGCTCGGCCACGGCATCATCGGGAGCAAAACCCTGCTTTGCCGGATGCAGGCAAAGCCCCTTTGCCCCCAACTCGGTAAAGGCGCGTTCCAATTCGTCTGCGGCACCGCTCACCTGCGGATCTACGCTCGCAAATCCCCACAGACGATCGGGATGCGCGGCAACCAGCATGGCAATCTGGTCATTGGTGCCAAAATGCCCTCCGCATGCCGTGGTTACATCGAGCGGCATGAGCACGCTCTTCTGCACATCGCAGACGTCCATCTCGACTTGAAGCTCATCCCAATCCATGGGGCCCATATGCCCCATACCAAATTCTCGTGACCAAAAACCGAATCCATCAGGCTCATCACCCGGCGTATAGATCTCGCCGTAGAGCATGGGCTGGACCAACATGTCGATAACCATTTCGCACTCCTTTCCAAGCATTTGACCCTAGTACGGCTCAAAAGAGCCGATGACGCGGGACGAAAGCTCGGCGCCCGCCTTCATACACGCCGGAATATCAAGGCCATCAATCACGCCCTTGGTAAACCCGGCGATATACGAGTCACCGGCGCCCACGGTGTTAACGACCTTCTCCGCCGGTACGATCCCGCACTCATAGAAGCGTTCGCCGTCAAAGGCAATGCTTCCCTTCTCGCCAAGCGTGGCAACCGCAACGCGCGGTCCCAATCCCTGCACGTGGCGTACCCAGTCTCGTAGCTCCGGAGTGTCCTCTTCAAACGACATGAACGCATAGTCTACGTAAGGAAAATGAGCCTCGCAGGCATATTCGGGATCCTGGCTGAACACCGAGAAGTCCATAACCACCGTCTTGCCCGCATCATGCCATTCGGGCAGGAGGTCCAAACAATTGCCAAACAGGTCGGTATGAATGATGTCATGCTCTAGGATAAACGCCCGGTCATCTTCATTCGGTCGATATGTCTCCATAACACCATCGATTGCCTCGAGATGCACGCGATCGACGCCGTCTTTCAATGCCATGAGCATCACCGAGGTGTCGCCATCCTCCACCCGCAGATGTGAGATATCGAACCCCTCAGCGGCCAGCGCCTCTCTCATCTTGTCTCCGTACTCGTCCTTGCCGACAACCGACACGGCGGATACCGAAACTCCCATTCGTGCAAGATGGATACCCCAGTCAATGCCATTACCAGTCGGATAGAACACGCCGATGTTTTGATAGACGTCCGCACAGCAAAAACCAGCCGCGCACGCTTTAATACCCATGGTCTTCTCCAATGTTCAAAAGGGGACCCACCACATGGCGAGCCCCCTTTTCGCGTTTCGCTTATTGTTTTGCATCGGCCGTCCAAAGCCTCATAGCCAGACCGCCGTACGCTTTCTTAAGCTATTCGACGATTGGTGCTCCGTGGCCCCAAGAACCTTCCATGCCGCACACGGTCGAGGCAAACCCGGCAGCAAAGTCGAGTGCACGCTCGATGGCC
>URUC01000065.1 GCA_900550965.1 uncultured Collinsella sp.
TCGGTCATATTAGATATCCGCCTTGAGGTCGAGGGAAAGCGTCAGGGGCGCCGCGGTCTTTTCGTAGGAGTCGCACACACTCGCCAAAATGAGCTCGGCATACACGGCAGCCTGGTCATCCTCATCGACAGTCGCCTGGTCGCCAAAGGTAAAGGTCATGCCCACATGCGATTCGTCGACATCGAATTTGATCGAGATATCGTCGGAATCAACAGCCGTGCAGCCAAAGATGAAGGCTTCTTCGGCAGCCATACGAATGTCCTCGATGCGATCGACGGACATAGAGCACAGGGCGCCGACGTTGGCGGCCGTCATGCGCACCAAGCGCGCGAGACGCGGATCACCGGCAACGCTCAGCGTAATGGGGCAGGTTGCTTCGCTACTCATCGCAGGACTCCTCGGAGGTCTCGGCAGGCGTATAGGTGTAATACTGAGCAGGCTTAGCAGCGGGCTTCTGAACATCATCGTCGTCAGCAGCGGCATCGTCGTCGCCAATCAGAACGCGCTCAGTGGGCTGCTCGGCCTCGGCAGCGGCAGCGGCGAGCTTGCGATCGGCGTCGGCTGCAGGAGCCTTCACCTTATTGAAGAGCTTCTGCACGGCGCCAGCAGCAGAATCAGTCACGCTCGATACGGCATTGCTGGCCTCGGCCACGCTGCCCGTGACCTCGGAAATGTCGCGAACGACCGCCTCAACCTCAACGAGGTTAGACGTCAGAGCATCAACGGCAGTCTTGCTCGACTTGAGGAGCGGCTCCATCTGGGCAAGTGCCGGCGTAAGCTCGTCAACGGCGCCATCAAGCTTTGCCACCACGGGCTGAGCCTCGGCAATCGTATTGTTGAGGTCGGTTACCGTCTTGTCGAGCGAATCAACGACGGTGCGGGTCTTGCGCAGCGTGAGCGCGAGCTCGACAACAGCCCACACGCCGGCAACGGCGAGCACCAGCAGGGCGATTTGAATGGGACTCATACAAGCCTCCCAAAGGAATCGAAATACAGACGCTGTTCATGGTACCCCAAAGGGGACCGAACATGCCAAGCGTGAGATCCTGGGACAAAATAATCAGCAGTTACTTCGGTGCATTCCCGCTGCGGTCGCGTTCGCTTTGCTCTACGCGCCATTCTTCCCAACCGCGGCCGGCAGGCTGCCAAAATGCACCGCGTTCTAAGCCTTCGGGCAAATAGCGCTGGTCGACCCAGCCTTCGGGATAATCGTGCGGATACTTATACACACCGTATTCATCGCTGCCCGGGCGATGGCGATCGCGTAGATAACTCGGCACCTCGCGAAGCCCACTAGAATGGATATCGGCCAGCGCCGCATCGATTGAAGCCTCACACGCGTTGGATTTAGGCGCCAAGCACACATAGAGTGCAGCCTGAGCAAGGTTAATGCGGCACTCGGGATAGCCAATGACCTCGGCAGACTTAAACGCGGCATGCGCCACCAAAAGCGCCTGCGCATCGGCGTTGCCAACATCCTCAGAAGCCTGAATCATAATACGGCGTGCAATAAACTTAGGATCCTCCCCTGCATCGATCATGCGCGCGAGCCAATAAATGGTGGCATCGGGGTCGCTGCCGCGCATGGACTTAATGAACGCACTGATAATGTCGTAGTGCATGTCACCGTTTTTGTCATACGAAAACCCACGGCGCGGATTGGCAATCTTTACGTCATCCACGGTGATGGGATAGCGCTCCCCCGCCGCCGGCGCTGGCGTCCCTTCGGTATCGGGACGCGTGACGGCAATCTCGCTCGCCAGCTCAAGTGTCGTCAGGGCCGAGCGTGCATCACCCGCAGCCAGCGTACAAATGGTCTTGACCGTATCCTCATCGGCCGAGAACTTGCCGCCCAAACCCTGCGGCGCCTCGAGCGCACGCTCAATAAGCGTGGCGATATCCTCGTCTTTGAGGTGCTCAAGCTCCACCACGCGACCACGCGAGAGCAATGCCGAGTTGACCTCAAAGTACGGGTTTTCCGTCGTGGCGCCAATCATAATGACGGTGCGGTTCTCGACCGCATGCAGCAGGGCATCTTGCTGCGACTTCGAAAAGCGATGGATCTCATCGATAAACAGAATGGTGCGGCGGTCGTAGGTGTTCAGACGGGTCTTAGCCTCATCGATTACGCGGCGCAGGTCCTTCACAGTGCCCGTCACGGCGCTGACCTCAACAAACTCGCTCTTGGTATGGTTGGCGATAATGTGGGCCAGCGTCGTCTTACCCGTACCGGCCGGCCCGTACAGAATCACGCTCGAAAGCACGTCGTGCTCGATCGCGGCACGCAACCATGAGCCCTTACCGACGGCCTTTTGCTGGCCCACATAATCGTCGAGCGAATTGGGGCGCATGCGCACCGCAAGCGGCGCATTCTGAAAGGAACGCTCGCGCGTCGAAGCAGAAAAAAGGTCGTCCATAGCCATCCCGTGCATCAATCAAAAACGTTTTCCACAAACAGTATACCGAATAAATACGAACTACCGTTCGTTAATATAGGTACGATGCGGAAACTTTAGACCCGGGAACAGCTTGCTCGTCAGCTCGCAGAAATAACCGTCCGTCATGCTCGCGATGTAATCAACCACGGCTTGATCCTTGTCGTCCTGCCAGGCATAGGTACGATGATAGTAGGAAAGCTGCTGCTCAATGCGCGAAATATGGTGCTTAAAGATATAAGAGGACTCGTCGCCACTGTTTAGATCCCGCAGGCAACGGTCGTAGAGCTTTTCGAACGCCTCGCGCAGCTCCTCCTCGGAATCGCCTTCGATACCGCCCTTGCTATAGATCTTCTCGTAGTTCTCGCGCTTGGCTCGACGAATTTCCTCAAACAGGTCCTCGCTCATCTCGATGCGCGGCTTACCATAGCTATGCTCAACGATATCGATGGAAGCGTGCGTGAGGATCCAGCTGTTATAGGCGCCGCCCCGACCATCGTCAAAAGCGTCGGGCGAAAGCAGACCCGCCGCGATCGCATCCTGACGGTCACGACCGACGTAGGCAAGAATATCCGAGATGCGAACGACGCAGCCCTCGAGCGTCATGGGACGCAGGTGCCCAATGGCGCCATAGCCCGTGGCGATGCAGTCCTCGACCGCCTGATCGAACTGGTCAAAGGAGCCCATATCCGACAATTCAAACACGCGCTGCTCGTACTCGCCGTTATGGCATAGCACGCCGTCGAGCGTCTGGAGTGACACGTTACGGCCGTACAGCGCGTCGAGCACGCGGACCGACTGCACGTTATGGAAAAAATAACGCCCCGTACGCTCGTGGTAAATATCGTTGAGGAATCGCTCACCGGCATGGCCGAAAGGCGTGTGTCCCAAGTCGTGGCCCAGGCCAATCGCCTCGATCAGATCGCAATTGAGCCCCAGGGCGCGACCGATATCGCGCGCAATGCGGGAGACAAGCTGCACGTGCAAACCGCGGCGTGACAGATCGTCATTGCTACGGAAGCTAAAGACCTGCGTTTTGCCTGCATAACGGGTGTACGCAGGAAGATGAAGTATCTTTTCGGTATCGCGCATAAACGCCGGACGCATAAGCGTGCCTTTGTCGGCGGCGCGATCAATACGACGAATGACCTGATCGTCGTTGCAACGATACGGGTTAACATAGCCCGAAGCACGATCGGTGGCAATGCGCTCGAAAAGTTCGGGCGACAACGCCGAGGGAATACGGTCCATGCGCGCCTTAATGACGGCCGTTTCTTGATTAGTTGCCATGGCATGCTCCTTAAGAAGGATGCGCAATCGGTTACAAAGTGCAGCCCACAACCTCGATTATGGCAAAAATCGGCACCAAAAACGGGAGCAATGGCAAGGAGCGCGATTTTGTGATGAGGCAGGAGAGGGCAAGGACCAGGAGCGCGGCGGCAAATGCCACGATGCCACCCATAGGGTCGAGCGTGCAAAGCGCGAAAAGTGCCTTAGCATCTCCCATGCCGATGCCCGGGATTTGGCGAAGACGACGCCAGAGGGACTCAGTCAGAACGAGAGCAAGATACACGATGACGGCAAGACCTGCGTGGTCAAGCGTTGTGTTCAAACCGAGGTCGAGCCAAACGCCCGCAAACGCCGCCACGGCGCACGCGCCAGCAAGCTCATTGGGAAACCGCCGCTCACGGGCATCAACCACCGCACCGGCAAAGACGCAGATCCAAAATGGGATGTAGAACATCGTGCACCTCCATGAGCAGCTGCTCAAAAGCAAAAACCACCACAAAGGTGCACCCCCTTTGCGGTGGTTCTGGTCGTGGTTACTTGGCGCCCTGCATGACCTCGTCGAGGGTAACGTTAACGGCGTGCTGCGTGGGCACCCAGTCGACCTTCAGGAACAGCGCGGCAACCGTGATGGGGATATAGCTGAACATAAAGATCGGGAAGGTAAACAGGTTGGTCACCAGGCGCCACTTTTGAGCGCAATGAATGTGCTTGTACTCAAAGATGGTCGTGAGCAGCGCCAGGATAAAGAAGGTCTGGTACATCATCACGAACGTCATGATAAGCGAGGCGGCACAAGCCTGCATCTCGACCTCGGTAGCCAAGAAACCATGCGAAAGGCCACCCACGATCAGGAACGTCGCATTGGCGAGCATGGAGATCAGGGACAGCAGCATGCCCGGAGCGATGGTCATAAACATGTCATATGCGGCAAAGCGATGATAGCGGAACGTCGACTTGACCAGATGCTTGCCGTAGGTAAAAAAGACCTGGTAGAAGCCCTTGGTCCAGCGCATGCGCTGTTTCCAGGACGCCTTAAACGTCACCGGCTGCTCGTCAAAGAACTCCGCCGGCGCATAACCGATGCGGATGCCGTGAATGGCGCAGAACGTGGTGAACTGGATGTCCTCGGTCAGTGTATGGAACTGCCAGCCGTGCATGCCCTCGATAACACTGGCGGAGATAAGGTAGCCCGAGCCCGAGACGGCGCAGGACGTCTTGCAGATATTACGCGCGTTGTTGAGGAAGCGGGCCTCACGCAAATACCAGGTGGCGTTGGCAGAGGAAATCCACGAACTGCCGAAGTTCTTGGAGTTACGATAGCTCGTGACCACATGAAAGCCCTGGTCAAAGGCATCATTCATCTTGGAGACGTAATCGCGGGAGATAACATTGTCGGCATCGAAGATAAAGTAGCCCTCAAACGTGTCGGGATACTCGTTGAGAATGCGATCGAAACCAAAGTCCATGACCCAGCTCTTGCCCTTGCGGGCCAGGTCATTGCGCTCGTAAACAATGGCACCGGCCTCGCGCGCGAGCTGCGCCGTGTTGTCGGTGCAAGCATCGGCGACCACGAAGACCTCGATGAGCTCGGACGGATAGTCCTGATCCTTGATAGAGCGTACGAGATTGGCGATCACGGCCTCCTCGTTATGCGCCGCGATAAAGAAGGCATAGCGGTGGAGTTTTTTGGCCTTGGGAGGCGCGACCTCGCCACGAAGAGCGCCAATGACAAAGAAGACCACCTGGTACAGAAAGCAGATCGTGAGTAGCGTAACCACAATCTGATTAAAGATCACGATGGGCGTGTTAGTTTGTAAAAAGGCGAGCATGCAGGCTCCCGAGAACGCGTTACGTAAACAACCGTATATCTTACCGTAGGCTAACCGAGTTCAAGAAACCACCTAATACTGGTTAGGGTTCGAGCAGACCGAGCTGCGGTGCGATTTCGTCGCCGGCGGCAGTGCGGCCGAGCGAGCGCGGGGCTAGGTCATCCAGAACGGCGGCGAGATCCCACGGCAGCTCATCGCGGCACTCAATGCGCTCCCCCGTCACGGGATGATCGAACGCCACACGCCAGGAATGGAGGAATTGCCTGGTCAAACCCTGGTCGGCACGCGCATCGCACTTACCGTAGAGCGGATCGCCCACGCAGGCGTGGTTGATATGGCGCATGTGCACGCGAATCTGATGCGTGCGACCCGTAAACAGGTGGCACTCGACGAGCGTATAGCCATCGTCAAAACGCGTGGAATCGAAGCGCTCGAGGACCCTAAAGGTCGTAATGGCCTGGCGCGCGAAAGGATCGTCCGAAACCGCCATCTTGACACGGTCGCGCGTAGAACGGGCAATGCCGGTGTTAATGGTGCCCTCGTCCATGGCAATGTGGCCGTGGACGAGCGTAATGTAGCGGCGGTCGAGCGTGCGCGTGCGGATGAGATTCTGGAGCGCGCGCTGGGTGTCGTCGTCTTTTGCCGCGAGCATAAGGCCCGAGGTGTCACGATCCAGGCGATGCACGATGCCGGGGCGGTCCTCGCCCTGCACGGTGCCCAGATGGTCAATGCCACAGTGATAGACCAAGGCGTTCGCAAGGGTGCCGCTCTCGTGGCCATGGGCGGGATGGCACACCAGACCGCGCTGCTTGGAGAGCACGATGAGGTAGTCGTCCTCGTAGCGGATATCGAGGGGAATGGCCTCGGGAATCACATCGGTGGGATCGTGCGGCTCGGGCAAATCGACCGAAATACGGTCGCCGGAGCGCACGGCATACTTTTTTGACAGGCATGTCTCGCCGTTGACGGCAACGGCACCGCCCTCGATCAGATGCGCGCAGGCAGAGCGCGTAGGGCAGCCGTCATTAGCGCCCAGATAGGCGTCAAGACGCTGACCAGCGGCATCGTCGGCAACAAGGATATGGATGTCGGCCATTAGCGCTCGCTCCTTTCGCGAATCTTGCGGGCACGCTCCCCACGCTGCTGGGCCTTGCGCTTAGCGCGGGCCTCGTCACGGGCGTTGAGTTCGGCGGTCGCGTCGACCTCACGGGCCGCAGGACTCAAGAACATGTAGCCGATGAGGGCAAGCACCACACCGACCGTAATGCCGACATCGGCCACATTGAAGACGGGGAAGTCGATGAAGGTGGTGGCAATAAAATCGGTCACAAAGCCAAAAGCCAGACGGTCGATCGCATTGCCAATGGCGCCGCCCACGACCATAGCCATGCCCACAACCTCAAAGCGAGCAAGCTGGGGCGCGCGAAGCAAGTACACCGCGATCGCAACGATAACGACAAACGCCAGCACGGCAAACGCGAGGCCATGTCCCTCGCCCATGCTAAAGGCAGCACCGATGTTACGCACGAAAAGGAAGTCGATCACACCGGGGATAATAGTCACATGCAGAGCATCGCCGACGGCACGAACCGCAAGCTTGGTCAGCTGGTCAACAAGCAGCACGGCCAACGCCACGCTACCAGCAACACCCAACCGCCAACGCAAAGGCGGCGTCATATCCGCAGAACGACCCAAATCAATCCCCTACCCTCAAAAACATCGAATTACGTTTAACGCAATTAACCATCTTATATTGCCACACGCAGAACGCACGACATATCCACCAACGCAAGCGAAATAACCAGCTAAAAACGAAAGCGGCATTCCGAAAAACGGAATGCCGCTTTTATTCAGCGGAGCAAATGGGCCGAAGGCGCCCAAATTCTCCCTATAGCTAAAATGCCGAGTTACCGTGCCTTAAAGGGCATTCGCACACCTCTCGCAGATGTGAGCGTGGCCGTTGTACTCGCCGACAGTGGTGCGGTAGTTCCAGCAACGGTCGCAGCACTCGCCCTCGGCAGCCTCAATGGCAACGGAGAGCTCCTCGCCCTGGGTCAGTTCAACAGCGGAGACGATGTAGAACTCGGCCAGGTCGACGGCCTTGTCGCCGGTCAGCAGCGCATACATCTCGGCGGGAACGACCGCCTTGACGCGGACCTGTTGGCTCTTAGTGAAGGTGCCGGCGGAGCGGGCATCCTCAAGGGCCTTGGTCACGGCGCTACGGAGCTCGAGTGAAGCCTCGAGCACGCCCTCAAACTCATTGGCCTCGTCGATCGTGATGGGCGACTTGTACCAATCGAGCAGCGCGGCGTACTTCTGGTGATCGACGCAGCCGGCGGGCGCATAGGCCATGGCCTCGTCGACCGTGTAGGACAGGATCGGCTGCAGGTCGCGCATGAGCATCGAGAAGAGCTTGGCAAGCACGGTCTGGGCGCTGCGGCGCTCGAGCGAACCGGGCTTGTCGCAGTACAGACGATCCTTCAGGGCGTCGAGGTACACGTTGGAAAGCTCGGTAACCACGAAGTCGTAAAGCGCACGGTAAGCGCGCGGGAACTCGTAGCAAGAGTAAGCGTCGTCGACCTCGGCCTGGACCTGGGTCAGACGGGCAACCATGAGCTTGTCGAGCGGCAGCAGGTCGGCAAAAGCGACGCCGTCGGTCTCGGGCTCAAACTGGCCCTCGAGCTCGGAGAGCAGGAAGCGCAGCGTGTTGCGGAAACGACGATAGGCATCGGACGTACGGGCAAGGATCTCGTGGTCGATGGACACGTCGGAGCTGGTATCGACGGAGGCGACCCACAGGCGGATGATGTCGGCGCCCATCTCGTCGCAGACCTTGTTGGGGTCGATGACGTTGCCGAGCGACTTGGACATCTTACGGCCCTGGCCGTCGAGGGTGAAGCCCTGCGAGACGACCGCCTTGTACGGAGCGTGGCCGTTGGCGCCCACCGAGGTGAGCAGCGAGCTCTGGAACCAACCGCGGTGCTGGTCGGAGCCCTCGAGGTACACATCCGCCGGATACTCCAGCTCGGGACGGTACTCGCAGACGGCCTTCCAGGAGACGCCGGAATCCCACCACACGTCGAGGATGTCCTTATCGGCCTTGAGGTGATGGCCACCGCACTTGGGGCAGACGCAGGCCTCGCCAAGATAGCTCTCGGGAGCGTCGGTGAACCAGGCGTCGGAGCCCTTCTCGTGGAAGAGCTTGATGACGGCGTCGAGCGTGGCGTCGTTCATGACCTTCTCGCCGCAGTCGGCGCAGGTGTAGCTGGGGATAGGCACGCCCCAGTTGCGCTGGCGGCTGATGCACCAGTCGGGACGCTGCTCGACCATGGCACCGATGCGGTTGGCCGCGTGGGCCGGATACCACTTGACGTTCTCACGGACCTCCTTGCCGGCCTGCTCGCGCAAACCGGTCTTGTCCATCGAGACAAACCACTGGTCGGTAGCACGGAAGAGCACCGGGTGCTTGCAGCGCCAGCAGTGCGGATAGCTGTGCGTGATCTTCTTCTCGAGGACCAGGGTGCCGCGCTCGCGCAGGAACTCGATGATGTGCGGGTTGGCCTCGTCGGTATCCATGCCACTGAAGGGGCCACCGGTACCAAACTCCTCGCCGGTGTAGAACTTGCCGTCGTCATCAACCGGCATGCAGATGTCGGTGATGCCCTCCTTGAGGCAGGCGAAGTAGTCGTCGACGCCGTGGCCGGGCGAGTTGTGGACGATACCGGTACCGTCATCGACACCGACGTAATCGGCCAGCAGCGCCACGCCCTCAACGCCATCAAAGATCGGCTGCTTGTAGTGGATGTGGTGGAAGGTCTCGGCGGGAACCACGTAGGGCTTGCCGTCGACCATGACCGGGGTGTACTCCCAGCCAAACTCCTCGCAGCACTTGGGAGCCAGGTCCTCGAGCATGACCTCGGCACGGCCATCGTGCTCAACGGCGACATAGGCGGCGCCGGGCTTAAGGGAAACGGCCTGGTCGGAGGGAATGGTCCACGGCGTGGTCGTCCAGATGATGAAGTCGACCGGGCCGTCGAAGTTCTCGAGGCCGGCGGGCTTGGAGGTCATCTCAAAGCGGACGAAGATAGAGGGACTCGTCTCGTCGGAGTACTCGATCTCGGCCTCGGCGAGTGCGGTGTGGCAGTGCTTGCACCAGTGAACCGGCTTGTGGCCGCGATAGATCATGCCCTTGTCGAACATGGCCTTAAAGACCTCGATGTCGGCAGCGTCATGCTGGTGATAGAGCGTCAGGTAGGGGTTGTCCCAGTCGCCGAGCACGCCCAGACGACGGAAGCCGGCCTTCTGCAGCTCGATGTTCTCGACAGCGAACTTGTTGCAGAGCTCACGGATCTTGGCCGTGGAAGTCTGGTTGAACTTCTCGGTGCCGAGCTTCTCCTCGACCTTGTGCTCAATCGGCTGACCGTGGCAGTCCCAACCGGGGACATAGGGAACCTCATAGCCCTGCATCATCCAGTAGCGGTTGATCATGTCCTTGGAGATCTTGTTCATGGCGTGGCCGATGTGGATCGGACCGTTGGCATACGGAGGGCCGTCGTGCAGCACGAACTTCTTGTGACCCTCGTTCTTCTTCAGAACTTGCTCGTAGACCTTGTTGTCCTGCCAGTCCTTGAGTCGCTTGGGCTCGGACTTGGAAAGACCGGCACGCATGGGAAAACCGGTTTTGGGCAGATTCATCGTCTGCTTGTACTCGTTTGCCACGGTACCCCTTTCATGTCGTGGGCGCGCACGCCCGTTGGGCACCAAAAAAAGCGCCCGTCCCTGCAAGCTGGGACGAAGCGCCACAAAACGGGCCGTGTGCCCGCAAAAGCTCTTCGCTTAACCACCCAGCTTAGATGCCCTCACCCGCATTACAGCGCGCTCGCATCCGTTACTCGGCTGGCCTGTATCGACGACCATCTCGGCGATGTCTACTAAGACGTGCCTGTACGGCGCGTCCGTTGGGACCGCAGCTCCGGGGTGATTTTCATCGGTCGCATGCACGGGTTCTCAGCGCTCCCCGCTCTCTGTAGCATGCGGACGGCCGACTAGTCGTCCCCATCAACGCTTATGCGCTGTATGGTAGCACGGTCAACGCCGGCGAAAAACCCTCAACATCGGTTTCATACTTTAGTAATTTCTCGCGGTCGCAAGCACTCACTTGGAGCAAAATACCTGAAAGCACTTTATCTAACGAAAGAAGGCTGCCATGCGCACGATTGGAATGAGCGACTACACCGTCGGCGAGGACTGCTTTGACGAGCTGCCCGGCGCGCTGGACGAGTACGGAGCGGCCAAGGTCGCGATTATCGGCGGTAAACGAGCACTGGCCGCGGCGCTTCCCAGTATCGAAGCGGCACTGGAGGGCACCGACATCGAGATTCTGGAGACACGCGTCTACGGCACCAACAGTACGCGCGCCAATATCGCCAAGGTCGTAAACTCCCCCGCCTGCCAGGAAGCCGACGTGCTCATTGCCTGCGGCGGCGGCAAGGCGCTCGATACCGTCAAGACGGCGGCCATCGAGCTCAAGAAGATCGTCTTTACGGTACCGACGATCTGCAGCATTCCGCGCGAGGGCACCTACCTGCATGGCGAGGTCGTGAGCCTGGGCGTGCTGGTGCTGTTTGCCTACACGGGCGATACCGAGAACCTTGAGCGCTACTCAGCCTTTAACAAGCAGATGGGACTGCCCGTGACGCTTGAGCAGGTCGGGCTTTCCGAGTCCGATATCCCCGCCCTGTGCGAGTATGCGCACGCCACCAACGAGTGGAAGCAGGGAAACCCCGAGCCCTTCACCGACGAAAAGTTCGCCACCGCCATCAAGGCTGCCAACACCTACGGCCACACGCTCTAGGACTGGCCCAAAACCACCACAAAGGGGACAGTGAACTGCGCCCCGAAACTTGGACTGAATAAATAGCGACTAC
>URUC01000066.1 GCA_900550965.1 uncultured Collinsella sp.
CTTCCATGTCCTGCGAGCAAGCATGGAACACCTTGGTCACGCTCTCGTCGGCCATGAGTTCGGCCAAGGGAGACAGGTCGTCGATCACCAGCGGATCAACCGCGACGCTCTCGGCAGGAGTGGCAATCTGGACCAGGCACAGGCGCGGATGGAACGTGCGCTCGCGCAAAAACTCGGTATCGACGGCAATCGCGTCAAACTCACGGGCGCGCTGACAAAAGTCGAGTAGAGCCTGATGTGTGGAAATGTACATATCAACCCATCGAATAAGGTTAGGCCCGAAAAACACGGGTAGGATATCGGCATTGCCTTACAACTATACTCGGTTAGTCACAGAACGGGAACGTAAGTATGCGCTGCCTTATCATCCACAACCCGGCATCGGGCCCCAGCTCAGATGAAATCTACGCGTTCACGCACGCCCTCGCGCAAGGCGGCGACGAGGTCGTGATGCGTTTTATCGGCGATGGCATGGAGCCCGAGGACGCCGTGGCAGACGTGCGCGAGTTTGATCGCGTGGTGATTTCGGGCGGCGACGGTACCGTCTCCAACGTGCTCGACCAGATGCGCGGATGCGGTGTCCCCACGCTCGTCTTCCCCTCCGGCACGGCCTGCCTGTTCTTTAACAACATCGGTAATGCCCCCGAGGCAGCGGCGCTTGCCAAGGCTTGCCGCGCCGGTCGCACGGTCAAAGTGGACATGGGCGAACTCTTTTGGCTCGACGAGAACGGCAACGAGAAGCGCCACGGCTTTATCATCATCGCCGGCTCGGGCTTCGACGCCGAGATCATGATGAAGGCCGCCCCCACCAAAAACGATATCGGCGAGATCGCCTATTTCCTGTCGGCGCTCGCCACACCCAACCCCACGGTGGCGCACTTTACGATTGAGCATGACGGCATTGTCGAGGAGCTCGATGGCATCTGCTGCATGGCCGGCAACACCTCGGTTATCCAAAACGACATCAACCTTTTCCCCGACTGCCGCATGAACGATGGCATGGTCGACATTGCGGTCATCGAACCCGTGCGCACCGTGCAGCTGCTACCTACTGTGATCACCGCTGCGCTTGACCCCGCCGGCAAGGTACTCGGGCGCCCGCAGTTCAAGATCATCCAGACCAAGGAAGCCAAGATTACCTGCACCCCGTCGCTGGGCATGCAGTTCGATGGTGAGATTATCTCCAGCAATTCGGGCGTCTTTGGAGCCCGCGCGCTTCCGCAATGCCTCGACCTCATCGTCGACGAATTCTCCCCGCTCGGAAAATAGGAGGACCCTATGAACGACAATCCCCTGCTCGGCTTTATCATCATCGTTTTGGCCATGCTCGTCGGCTATGCGATCAACGTGATCCACCGCCGGAAGAAGTAATTCCACATTGGCATGATATTCATCCAATTATCGTCTCCCCTGCCGTTTATGCATTTGCCAAACAGCAGGGGATTTTCATTTCGGGCATTCCCAGCAACTTTATTCGACTACAGTAATTACAGGGCGTCTTTATTAAAGTAAAGCTACAAAATGAGTATTCTTATCCGCTCATCGCATATTTTATGACGCTCATCGAGTATTTCATCGAATCTAGTGAATACTCTTTAGACTTCCGATAGGCTAATAGATGTATTTATTAGCTGAAATCCTGCACGGTTCCGCGGGGTTTCAACGGTTGGGAGGGATTATGAGGCTTACTCATCCCGTCAACACGCTCAAGAAGCTTGGCTGCGGCCTTGCATTCGGAGCTGCGGCCATTATGGCCATGCCGACCTCGGCACTCGCTTGCACCCAGATCTACATGGGCAGCAAACTCACGGCGGACGGCAACACGTACTACGGCCGCGCAGAGGACTTTAGCACACGCTATATCAAGCACTTTGGCATTGAGCCTGCGCACAAGGACGGTAGCAAGTACACCTCGCTCGAATCCGGCTTTGAGTACAAGTCCACGGGCCCCACGTATCGCTACACCTTCGTTCGCGACAACCCCTCTCAGTGGGAAGATCGCTATGACGCTTATTCCGAGGCTGGCATCAACGAGAAGGGCGTCTCCTGCTCTGCCACGCTGAGCACCTCCTACAATGAGAAGGCCGAGGAGGCCGACCCCCTCACCGAGGAGACCGGCATCGGTGAGTACAACTACGCCAGCGTCATCTTGGGCGAGAGCGCCACGGCCCGCGAGGGCGTCGAGCTCCTCGGAAGTCTGGTCGATGAGCAGGGCATCTGCACCAACGACCAGATCATCACCGCCGACAACAACGAGACCTGGCTGTTCGCCGGACTTTCTGGCCATCAGTGGATTGCCATGAAGCTCACCGACGACATCGCCTCGGTCAACCCCAACATCGGCAACCTTAACTACAAGGTTAACCTCGACGACACCGAGAACTGCCTCCACTCCAAGGACATTCAGACCATGCCCGAAGAAAAGGGCTTTGCCAAGTACTTCGATGACGGCCAGTTCGACGTTGCCCAGACCTACGGTGAGGAAATTAGCGAGCAGGCCATGCATTCTTGGTCGCGCTATATCCAGGGCCGCGATTACTTCATGGCTCCGCTTGCCGAGGGCACCGACTACGAGATCGTTAAGGACGAGCGCGAAGATGCTCGCGCCACGACCGGCGCCCTGGTCCACGAGATGCAGCCGCTGTTCTTCCAGCCCGGCAAGTCCGACTGGAACACCTTTGAGATGATCCGCAGCTTTGCTACTCGTGGCGAGAATGTCGCCGGCCTCAACGCCAACACCGACGGCGCCTATGCCATTGGCTCCAACCGCAACACCGAGATTCACACCTTCCAGATCCGTCAGGGCATGGACCCCGAGATCGCGACCATTCAGTGGGAGATGCTCTCCAACGCCGAATTCTCCGTCGCCATCCCCTTCTACTCCGCACTGCTCACCGAGGTCAGCCCCTACTTCAGCGATCAGGATGTCTCCTTCGATCACTGCGAAGAGGAAGACGTCGTGAACAACGAGGAGCCCAAGAACTCCACCAACTACGTCCTCATGGACATCAACACACTCGCCTATGAGAACCGCGACCACTGCGCCACCGGCGTCCGCGCCTATCTCGACGCCCTGCAGAAGGAACTCATCGAGCAGAACCTAACCGTCGACGATGCCATGCAGGCCACTGAGGGCACCGAGGCCCGCACCGCCCTGGCAAACAAGGCCGGCAAGGCTGCCACCAAGAACACCTACCTCAAGTGCAAGGCTATGCTCGAGGAGATGCGTGACTACCTCAAGGAGGAGGATTTCTCCGAGGAGTTCGTCCCGAGTGACTACGATGCCGACAACGACTGCCTGGTCGAGTCCATCACCTACGCCGACGAGGCCCTCTCCGATGAGGATGTAGCCGAGCCCGAGGTCAAAGAGGAAGAGGCCACCGAGGAGAAGTCTGAGGGCAACAACATGGCTGCCATGGCCGTTGGCGCCGTCGTCATCATCGGTGTCTGCGCCTACGTGTTCTATCGTCGCAAGAAGGCCTAAGGCCCTCATGTCCTAGCTGAGCGGGCAAGGCAGCGATGGCAGCCTCGCCCGCTCAGCCCGCTCTTTTGACCGGCGGGAAACCCGCCTGAAATCTTTTTAAAAAAGATTTCCCCGCACACACTTCGCTGTGCTATAGTGCAGCGCAACAGCAACTAGGTGCGACCGCGCCACGGCATCACGAAAGGAGCCACCAACATGAAGAACACGATGAACTCTCTCAACAACTGGTGGTGGCATGATGCGAATACGATCGGTCGACAGTGAGTCCCTCACGCCTGTTTTTGCGCTCTAGGTGATTGGAAGGCCTCCGGTTTCGACCGGGGGCCTTTTTTCTATCTCGAGCCCGATCGCATTCGCATCACGCGCCTCCGCTTTTCTCTTGCACTCCCATTCCGAAAGGATTTTCACCATGTCTCAGAACACCACCGCCGCCCAGCCCCGCACCGTCCAGACCGCCGACCGCGGCAAACTCGATGTCCGCGCCCTCGTCCTGCTCGCCATCCTGCTCGCCGCCGGCTTCATCCTCAACTTCACCGTCGGCAAGGCAATCTCGGGCATCTCGGGCGGCATGATCAGCCCCGAGTTCATCATCTCGGCCTTCTGCCTCACCATCCTGGTCGTTCGCCCCAACATCGGCCAGGCGCTCGTCATTGGCCTCATCTCGGCTGCCGTGATCCAGATCACCGCCACTTCGCCGTTCGTCGATTTTGCCGCCGAGGGCATCGCCGCCATGCTCATGGCCGTCATCGTTAACGCTGCTGCCAAGGACGGACAGGTCAAGTCTGCCGTCGCCATCGTCGCAACGTTCGTGACCACCTTTGTCTCGGGCGTCATCTTCATGGTCATCAAGATGGCCATGCTCGGCGTGGTGGGCGAGCTCGCCGCCGCCATGCTGCCCGTCGTCGCCATGACCGCCGTCTTTAACGCCATTCTGGTCGGCGCCCTCTACTTGCCCATCCAGAAGGCCCTGAAGCTCAACTAACCCGTTCGGCTTTATGAGCCACCCCATCTTGGCGTTCATTCGTCGCTCGCGTGCCCAAGTACGCTTCGCTCCTCTTTCGCGCCAACCTGGGGCCCCTCGTAAAGCCGTCTCCGCACTCCACCAACAAAGACTGTCCCAAACGACTAGCTTTTGGGGACGTTCTTAAACGACTAGTCATGTAAGAACGTCCCCAATGACTATGAAAGGTATCCATGGAAACGATCATCAACGTCGACGATGTCTCGTTCTCCTATGGCACGCAGACCGAGCAGGCGCTTAGCCACATCTCGCTCAGCGTGAACAAGGGAGATTTCATCGGCATCATCGGGCCCTCGGGCGCCGGCAAGTCCACGCTTTCCGCCTGCCTGTCGGGCGCCGTGCCCCACCACTACACCGGCACGTTCTTTGGGTCCGTCATGGTTGACGGCCACGACACCTGCGAGGTCTCGCTCACCGACATCTCCCAGATCGTGGGAAGCGTTCTGCAAGACATCGACACGCAGATGGTCGCCTCCGTGGTTGAGGATGAGATGCTCTTTGGCCTCGAGAACTTTGGCGTGCCGCACGACCAGATTGAGCAGCGCGTCACCGAAACCCTCGAGACCGTCGGCATCAGCGACCTGCGCGACCGCGAGATCGCCACCCTCTCGGGCGGACAGAAGCAAAAGGTAGCCATCGCTGCCATCCTCGCTATGCGTCCGCGCGTCTTGGTTCTCGACGAGCCCACCGCGGCACTCGACCCCGCCAGCTCCACGTTGGTCTTCGAGACGCTACGTGAGGCAAACCGCGCACTTGGAATCACCATCGTCGTCGTTGAGCAAAAGGTAGCCCTGCTTTCGGAGTACTGCAATAGAGTGTTGGTGCTCAACCAGGGCGAAATCGCGCTGCAGGGCGAGCCGCACGAGGTTTTCGCGTATACCGATGAGCTGCGCACAATCGGCGTCGACTGCCCGCGCGTCACGCGTATCTTCAATAGCCTCCAGGCCGATGGCCTGGTAAGCGGTACCCCTTGCTTGGATGTCGATGAGGCCGCGCGCCTGATTTCGGGCATCGTCGACCCCGCACACGCAAGCAGCGACATTCAGGCACCCGCCGGCTCACCGCACGCACCGTCGTTGCGCCCGCACGCCAAGGACGCCGAGCCCGTGCTCACCTTCGACCATGTTGAGTTTGCCTATCCCAATGGCGGCGCCGCCGTCCACGACCTCAACCTAACCCTCTATCCCGGCGAGCTCGTGGGCATCGTCGGCCAGAACGGTGCCGGCAAGACCACGCTCACCAAGCTGCTCACAGGCCTGCTTAAGCCCGCCTCGGGCAGCGTGCGTGTCACGGGACTGGATACCGCAGCCGTTCCCACGAGCCGCATCGCCCGCGAAGTCGCAACCCTCTTCCAAAACCCTGACCGTCAGATCTGCAAGGACACCGTGCTCGACGAGGTCGCCTTTGGCTTGGTGCTTGCCGGCATGGACCGCGCCGAGGCTCTGCGTCGCGCCCAGCTCGTCATCGACCGCTTTGGCCTGCCTGCCGATGAGGCACCTTTCTCGCTTTCGCGCGGTCAGCGCCAGATGGTGGCACTCGCCTCTGTCGTGGTCGTAGAGCCCAAGATCGTCGTGCTCGACGAGCCCACGAGCGGCCTTGATTACCGCGAGTGCATGACCGTCATGGAAACGGTGCGCACCATGGCCGAGCGCGGTTGCGCCGTTATCATGGTCTGCCACGATATGGAAGTCGTTTCGGATTTTGCCGAGCGCATTGTGGTAATGGCCGACGGTCGCATCCTCGACCGCGGCCGCATGCACGAGCTATTCTCGAACATCGATCTCATGCGGCGTGCCTACGTGGAGCCTCCCCAGGTTATTGAACTCTCGCGCCGTCTGGCATCTTCCGTCTCGCCCGCTTTTGCGCAGGTGAGCGAGGTCACCGATGTCGTTCGAATTACCAAGGAGATGGTCCACCGTGGTTAACGTCATCGACTACATGCCGGGCGATACGCTGCTGCATCGCCTGAACCCCGTCGTCAAACTGGGCCTCGCCGCCGCCATCATCGTCGGCATCTTCTTGTCCGACACCTACGTGGCGCTGCTGGGCTTTTTGGCACTCACCCTTGCGCTGGGTGCCTATGCCGGCGTCATCGACCGTCTGTTCTCGCTGCTCAAGTTGCTGATTCCGCTCGCGCTTATCATGCTGCTGCTCCAGCTGGCCTTTATGCGCGATGGCAACGTGGTGTGGGGTTTTATCACCGACACGGGCCTCATCACCGGATCGAAGGCCTGCCTGCGCCTGCTGGGTGTGGCGTTACCACTCATCCTCATGCTCATGGTAACCAAGCTCAACGACCTTGCCAACGCCTGCGTAGAGGTGCTGCACGTGCCGTATCGCTATGCCTTCACCTTTACCACGGCGCTGCGCTTTGTGCCGGTGTTTGGTCAGGAGATGAACGCCATCATGGAGGCGCAGACAGCACGCGGCGTCGAGTACGACACCAAGAACCCCATCAAGAAGCTTAAGCTCATGCTGCCACTGTGCGTGCCACTGCTCATCTCGAGCGTGGGCAAGACCGATGCCACAGCCTTGGCGGCAGAACAACGCGGCTTCTATCTGCGTACGCGCGCTAGCTCGTACAAGCGCTACCCCATCAAGGGCCTGGACATCGCCGTGCTCATCGTCAGCATCGCCCTCATCGCCATCGGCTTCCTGTTCTAGTTCACCACCGACAGCAACCGCCCAACGCAAAAGGCCTCGGCTCGCACCAAACGAGCCGAGGCCTTTACTGTTTCACCAGATAAAACCTACCAAAATAAACCTGTCCCTTTTTGGCAGGCCGGAAGCTAGAGGCGGTAGGGGGCGCCGCTGCGGATGATGGATTCGCGCACCAGGACATCCATGGCATCGAGGGTGATCTCGGGCATCTCTCGGTACTTCTGCAGCACCGATAGCTCGGTGCAGGCCAGAATGACACGATCGCAGCCGCTACGGGCGAACTCCCACATCACGCGGTCGAACTTATCCATATCGGGCTCACGTCCGGCCTTCACATCATCGTAGATAAGCGACATCACATCGTTCTGACGTTTCTCGCTGGGATAGACAACCTCGACACCCGCAGCCTCGCATTCGCGGCCGTAGACGCCCGCGCCCACGGTTCCGTCAGTACCCATGATGCCAATCTTGCGCACCGGCTCGGCCGGCATGCTCAGGTTGGGGTCGAACTCGCACTCCCCCATCACCGCACCCGCAAGGGCATAGCGCACCGACTCACGCGGCATGTGGATAATCGGCACCTTCGTAAACGACTGGATCTGGTCGTAGAAGTAGTGTGACGTGTTGCAGGGAATGGCGATGTGCGCACAGCCCAGCGACTCGAGTGCCTGGGCACACTCTTTCATGGTCGCCAGCAGCTTGGCGTGCTCGCCGGTCTTAATGGCCAGCGTGCGGTCGGGCATGGTCGACTTGGAGAGCACCACCATGTCGATATGTTCCTGATCGCAGGCAGCAGCCGTATGGCGCACCACCTGGTCGTAGTAATACGACGTGGCCTCGGCGCCCATGCCGCCGATAACTCCCAGCTTTTCCATCGCCGCCTCCTTGGTGACGCTTCCGCAATTGCGCGTATCATACCCGCGCCCGCCCGATGTAAACCGGACGGGCGCCGCACTCATCTACTTGTAATACGTCTTGAACAGCTTAAAGTGACGCAGCTTGGTGTGCCACATGCGCAGCCAGCGGTTAAAGACAAAGTCGCCCTTCATAAACGAAGGGTCGGCGCCCTTGCCTTCCTTGTCCAGGCGATGCACCTTAGCGCGCAGCTCGGAATCCTTGACGTACTTGTCGACGACGCCCATGGGGACGACCATCCACAGCGCCTCGTCCTGCGCCGTCACAAACTCCGGCTCAAACGGGCGGTTGAACACATACTCGTCCACCACATACTTGGCAACGTTAAAGCCGCTGTTGGTGACGTAGTAGTTGCTGCGGCCTTGGCGCGTGTTGAAATCGAAGAACTTAAACGAGCCGTCGCGCTCGTCGTACTTAACGTCAAAGTTGGAATAGCCCACAAAGTGAAGGTCCTCGAGCAACTTGCGCACGCCGCCCATGAGCTCGTCATTGGGCTCGGTGATGATACAGGCGTGGTTGCCGACACCGTGAGGCTGATGCTCCTCGAGCAGCACGTGGCCCAGGCACATCATGCGGACCTTGCCGTTGCGGTCGGAATAGCTGGTGAGCACGCGCATATACTCGTCGTTGCCGGGCACGCGATCCTGCAAGATCAGGTCGTCGGTGTAGCCGCTGGCATACGAGTCGCGAATGACCTGTTCCAGCTCGGCATGGTCGGCAATCTCATAGGCCTTTTTCTGGCCCTCGAACTCGTGCTGCCACCACATGATGCCGTCGGAAGGCTTCAGGATCATCGGGTAAGGAAAATCGATCTGGTCGAGCACTTCGGCAGGTGCCTCGCCTTGGGCATTCAGCATCGCCATGGTGAAGGTAAAGGTATGCGGATAGGGCACGCCGTGCTTCTCGCACAGCTCGTAGAAGATCTCTTTCTTCTGACACTGCTCAAGCATGCTATAGGGAGCGTAAGGCGCGACGATGTTATCCGCCAGCTCATGGGCATCCTTGGCCTGAGCCACGAGGGCAACATAGTTATCGCCACAGCCCACAAGGACAATCGTCTTGTCGGCATGCGCTTGGGCAATGCCGTTGACGGTTTTGAGCATCACGGGCATGGTGTCGATATCCACGTTGGGCGTGTAGTCGATAATCTGGCTGCGGTACGCGGGACCCGTCTGGTACTTGCCAAAGACCAGACTCTTGACCTGGTACTCTTCGTAGAAGGCGCGCGCCACCGAATAGGCGTTGATGTCGCCTCCGAGCAGCACGGGAATGAACTCGCGCTCTGTAAACTGCAATGCCATGGAAACTTCCTATCATGAACTGCCCACACAACGGGCGGTCTTTGCGCAACTGATTTATTCTAGCGTGCCAAGCCGCCGGCGCCCAAAGCTCCACCGTATCTATGGCAATCGACGTGATCGTCCAGCATAAAGCCGCACTCACCGCGATGGGACCCTGTAGTTGCAAAACCCCACATGAGGCGACTTATGATAAACAAAAACCCTCTCGACAGGGTTCCGTAACGTTAAAGTTGAACTCTATGGTTTCTCAACAATTCATCATAACTGCAGGTCAAAGCTAAAGCCTCAAGTTCAACTTGACCCTTTGGAACCTTTAAGGTTCAAGTTGAGGTCGAAAGCAGTAGTAGAATACCGTTCGGACCATAACCTACGATTGATTGCAGAGGGACTGGATGCAGCATTCGAATCATCGCGCCGCAGCGCTCATTGCGTCGAAGCCGGCTCGTATCATCACGAGCGCCGCGCTCGCCGTTGCGCTGACGGCCACGCCGATGCTCTCCCCCGTTGCGGCGTATGCCGCCTCGCAGGCAACGCAGGACCAGCTTTCCGCAGCCCAGCAGAAGATCGAAGCCGCCACGAGCGCCTACAACGACGCCCGCACCAAACTCGATGACCTGCAAAAGCAGATTGACTCCAATGAAGCAAGCATCGAGGAAATCGAGGCCAAGCTTCCCGAGCAGCAGGCCAAGGCAAGCTCCGCCATGCGCGATCTGTACAAATATCAGAAGGGCACCAACCCCATCGTGAGCTTCCTGGTCAACGCGCAGAGCCTGGGTGAGTTCATCACGACCTGCAAATACACCAACCAGATCACGAGCTCGAGCGTCGACGAGATCGAACAGCTCAATAACATGCAAACCGAACTCGAGCAGAACAAGGCTGAGCTCCAGCAGGCCAAGTCTCAGCTTGAGGCAGAGCAGAAAAACGCCGAGGATGCGTTGGCTCAGGCCCAGCAGCTCCGCAGCGAGGCGCAGGCAAAAGCCGAGCAGGAAAATGCCGCCGAGCTTGCCAAGCTTGAGGCCGATAAGGCCGCTGCCGCCGAGAAGATCTCGGGCGAGGGCGTAAGCGGCAACAATTCCAGCAGCCAGGCCACCAACACCAACACCACCATCGACACCACGGTGAACAACGCCAATACCGGTAGCTCCGATTACGATTCGTTCATTAATGAGTGGACGAGCCGCATCGACAATTATCTCGCCGGCTCCCCCATGGCAGGCCAGGGCTATAACTTTGCCGTCGCCGCTTGGAATACCGGTGTCGACCCCCGTTGGTCCCCCGCCATCGCCTGCATCGAGAGCAGCAAGGGTGCTTATTGCGCCAATTCTTACAACGCCTGGGGCTGGAGTGCCCGTGGCGGCGGTTGGCGCAGCTTTGGCAGCTGGAGCGAGGGCATCTCCGCTCACGTTGCCTATCTGGGCGCCAACTACGGCTCCACCCTTACCCCGGCAGCGGCCAAAAAGTACTGCCCGCCCACGTGGCAGGACTGGTACAACAAAGTCGCCGCTCAGATGAACCGCATCTAGGTGCAACTGCAAAGGGCCCCAATGGGGCCCTTTTCTTTTAGGTAGCGGAGGTATCGACGACGCCGGTCGCATTGGCAACCGCGACTATGACGATCATGCATAGGAGCAGCACACCCAATGCCTTGAGCCAAAGTTTCGCGAGTTTCTTGCCGCGATAGCTGTCGAGCAGTGCGAATCGCCGACGAAGACGGCGCTTATCGAGCAGCGCAAAATGCATAAGCACCATAAGGCCATCGACAAAGAAAAAATACTCGATTATGAGAAGCCACGTCGGGTAGCTTTGGTTTGCTCCCGTGGGGTGAAAGACGGCAAAGTGACTTCCGGCAAAGAACACAAGTAGCGAGAAGCAGACGAGCGCATTCCAAATGCGCCCCAGAGACTCCGGAACGCGAGAGAGCGGACCGCATGCAGCGGAGGCGGCAGGCCTAGGAAGCCCTGCGGGGTTCTGGAGCCCTTGGAGCGTCAA
>URUC01000067.1 GCA_900550965.1 uncultured Collinsella sp.
AGCTTTACATGGCAGGCGGCGTTCCGGCCATCATGAAGGAGCTGACCAAGCGCGATTTCCTCGACCTGTCGCTCATCACCTGCACCGGCAAGACGGTCGGCGAGAACCTTGAGGGCGTTGTCAACAAGAACCCGGAGGTCGTTCGTCCGCTCGAGAATCCGTATTCGCAGACCGGCGGCATCGCTGTTCTGTGGGGCAACATCGCAAAGAACGGCTGCGTTGTCAAGCGTTCGGCAGTTGCACCGGAAATGATGGTGCACGAAGGTCCGGCACGCGTGTTCGACTGCGAGGAGGACGCAATTTCCGCCATCTACAACGGCAAGATCGTGCCGGGTGACGTTGTTGTCATCCGCTACGAAGGCCCGAAGGGCGGTCCGGGCATGCGCGAGATGCTCAACCCGACCTCTGCGCTGGCCGGCATGAAGCTGGATACCACGGTTGCGCTCATCACCGACGGCCGTTTCTCCGGTGCGTCCCGCGGCGCATCCATCGGCCACGTTTCGCCGGAGGCTGCTTCCGGCGGCGAGATCGGTCTGGTGCAGGAAGGCGATATCATCTCCATCGATACGGGAGCCGTTGTCGACGGTTGGGTCGGCGATAACGCATGGACGTTTTTCGTCGGCACCCCCACGCCCGAAGCCAAGGCTTTGTGCGAGGTCACGCGCGATTGCCTTAAGGCTGCCATCGAGCAGGCTGTTCCCGGTAACCATATCGGGGACGTCGGTTATGCCGTTCAGTCCCTTGCCGAGTCTCACGGTTACGGCGTGCTTCGTGACTATGTGGGTCATGGCATTGGCCGCGTGATGCACGAGGACCCCAACGTTCCTAACTATGGAAAGAAGGGGAGGGGCGTTCGCCTCCAGGCCGGCATGGTCATTGCCATCGAGCCGATGGTTACGATGGGTTCCAACCATGTGAGCACGGGCTCCGACGGTTGGATTGTTACGACCAACGACCACCTGCCCGCCGCGCACTACGAGAACACCGTCGCCATTACCAATGACGGTCCGGTGATTCTCACCACGGATGCCCAAGGTGCTTGGTGTTCGCTCCAAGGCGGAGAAATGTAACAAGTTCCGCTTAGTTGTGGAGCCATTACGAAGTTAATACGATGCGTGCATACGTGTTGTAGAATACTCAATCGCTGTCGTTTTCTAGAGAAAGATGATTGCTTGTGAAGAAGGAAGACGCAATTGAGCTCGAGGGTACGGTAAAGGAACCGTTGCCCAATGCCATGTTTAAGGTTGAGCTCGAGAACGGTCATTCGGTTCTGTGCAACATTTCTGGCAAGATCCGAATGAATTACATCCGTATTCTCCCCGGTGACAGGGTTGTCGTGGAGCTTTCCCCGTACGACCTGACCCGCGGTCGCATCACCTATCGCTACAAATAGCGGCACGCATACACGCACTCCATTTCCGGCTGCAGGCTTAGCTCAACCTACGGTCGGATTGTGTGTGAAGACCAGCCATAGTTTTAAACGCCTGCGGCTGGGCGAATAGATAGTAGGGAAGTAGTTTGAGCGCTACCGAAAGGAAGAACGATGAAGGTACGTCCTTCGGTCAAGAAGATGTGCGATAAGTGCAAAATCATTAGGCGCCATGGCAAGGTCCTCGTCATTTGCGAGAACCCCCGTCATAAGCAGCGTCAGGGTTAAGAGAGGAGACTACGTTGGCCCGTATTAATGGTGTCGACCTCCCGCGTGAGAAGCGCGTTGAGATCGGTCTGACCTACATTTACGGCATCGGCCGCACCACTGCGACGAAGATCTGCGTCGAGTGCAACGTTAACGTGGATACGCGCGTTAAGGACCTCACCGAGGATGAGGTTAACGCCATCCGCGATTATATCGATAAGAACCAGATCATGGTTGAGGGCGACCTCCGCCGTGAGCGCAACCAGAACGTCAAGCGCCTTATGGACATCGGCTGCAACCGCGGCCTTCGTCACCGCAAGGGCCTCCCGGTCCGCGGCCAGCGCACCCACACTAACGCTCGTACCCGCAAGGGCCCGAAGCGTCAGATCGGTGCTAAGAAGAAGAAATAAGGAGCGCTAGATAGATGGCTACTGCTAAGAAGAACGTTCGCGCTGCCCGTCTGAAGCGCGCGGACCGTAAGAACATTTCCGTGGGCCAGGCTCACATTCGTTCTACGTTCAACAACACGATCGTTTCGATCACCGATCCCCAGGGCAACGTCATTTCCTGGAAGTCGGCTGGCCAGGTGGGCTTCAAGGGCTCCCGTAAGTCCACGCCGTTCGCTGCCCAGATGGCTGCCGAGGCTGCTGCCAAGCAGGCCATGGAGCACGGTATGAAGAAGGTTTCCGTCTTCGTCAAGGGCCCCGGCTCCGGTCGTGAGACCGCCATCCGCTCCCTCCAGGCTGCTGGCCTCGAGGTCTCGAGCATCCAGGACAAGACCCCCATTCCGCACAACGGCTGCCGCCCCAAGAAGCGTCGCCGCGTGTAACTGAAAGGATCGTATCAATATGGCAATCGACAGGACTCCTGTTCTTAAGCGCTGCCGTCAGCTCGGGATCGATCCCGCTGAGCTCGGTTACAGCAGCAAGAAGGAATCTATCCGTCAGCCCAAGCGCCGTCGCAAGGAATCTGAGTACGGCATGCAGCTGCGCGAGAAGCAGAAGGTCAAGTTCATCTATGGCGTTCTGGAGAAGCAGTTCCACGGCTACTTCAACAAGGCCCGCAAGATGAACGGCGTCACCGGTGAGAACCTCATGATTATCCTTGAGTCTCGCCTCGACAACGTCGTCTTCCGTCTTGGCTTCGCCCGCACCCGCAAAGAGGCTCGTCAGTCCGTCCGTCACGGTCACTTCACCGTGAACGGCAAGCGCGTGGACATCCCGTCCTACCGCGTCAAGGCCGGCGACGTCGTCGCTGTCGGCGAGAAGTTCCGTGACCTCCTCCCCATCAAGGAGGCCCTGATTTCCTCCGAGCGCTTTGAGGTCCCTGGCTGGCTCGAGGTCGATATCGAGAAGCTGTCTGGTAACGTGCTCGCTCTGCCGACGCGTGAGCAGATCAGCGGTGATATCAACGAGCAGCTCATCGTCGAGCTCTACTCTAAGTAGTCCATCCGGGCTGCTGAGGCTGGAGGTAATACATGTCAGAATTCATTAGGCCTCAGGTTCAGGTCGAAGAGATCAACGAGACGTCTGCTCGTGTCTCCGTCGAGCCGCTCGAGCGTGGCTACGGCGATACGCTGGGTAACTCCCTTCGTCGCGTTCTTCTGTCCTCGCTCGAGGGTGCCGCCGTCGAGGCTATTCAGATCGATGGTGCGCAGCACGAGTTCATGACCATCCCTAACATGGTCGAGGATGTCACCGACATCGTCCTGAATGTCAAGGGTCTTGTCTTCAGGGCTCTCGGCACGACCGACGAGGCGACCGCCACCATCTCGGTTGACGGCCCCTGCGAGGTCACCGGTGCGGACTTCTTTATTCCGTCCGAGTTTGAGCTGGTCAACCCCGAGCAGCACATTGCTACGCTCACCGAGGGTGGCCATCTCACCATGAGCATGCGCATCGGCTATGGCCGCGGCTATGTTTCTGGCGAGGCAAACAAGCGCGACAACGATCCCATCGGTGTGATCCACGTCGACTCGCTGTACTCGCCGGTTTCCCGTTGCGCCAAGCTCGTTGAGGCTTGCCGTGTCGGTCAGCATACCGACTACGACCGCCTTGTCCTCGAGATCGAGACCAACGGCTCCATCGCCCCGCGCGACGCCGTGGTCCAGGCTGCCAATATCATCAACCAGCATATGGCCGCCTTTATGAACCTTGCCGAGACCCCCGAGGTCGAGGAGGAGGCTTCGATCTTCGCTCCCGAGGTCACCAACGACAACGCCGAGCTGGACAAGCAGATCGAGGATCTGGACCTTTCCGTCCGTTCCTACAACTGCCTTAAGCGCGCCAGCATTCACTCGGTCCGTCAGCTCGTTGAGTTCTCGGAGAACGATCTACTCAACATCCGTAACTTCGGTGTTAAGTCGATCGAGGAAGTGAAGGACAAGCTTGAGTCCATGGGCCTGAGCCTGAAGGCTTAATGCTTCGCATATTTGAGGAGAAACTAGACCATGCGTCACAACGTTAAGAAGGGCCTGAAGCTCGGCACCGATGCGAGCCACACCAAGGCCATGAAGAAGAGCCTTGCTAAGGCCCTCTTCGAGAACGACCGCATCAAGACCACCGAGACCCGCGCTAAGGCGCTGCGTTCGGTCGTCGACCCGATCATCACTTGGGCCAAGAAGGGCGACCTGCACTCTCGTCGTCTGGCTATCGCCAAGCTCGGCGATAAGCAGCTCGTTGCCGAGATCTTCGACAAGGCTGCCCAGGGCATGTGGCAGGACCGCAACGGCGGTTACACCCGCATCATGAAGCTCGGTAACCGTAAGGGCGACAACGCTCCCATCGTTATCATGGAGCTTGTCACCGAGCCTTGCACGCCTAAGGCCAAGAAGGCTGCTCCGGCCCCCAAGAAGGCCGCTGCTCCCAAGAAGGTCGAGGCTGTCGAGGAGGCTCCTGCCGAGGAGACCGCTGAGTAGACAATTCGTCTGCATAGGCTATATTCGAGGGGTACGTTCGCGTATCCCTCTTTTTTTGTCGAAATGCCATTGCCTGTTTGTTGGGAGCGCCCATGACCGCGCCGTCTGATTTCAATTCGATTCCAGAGCTCGATGCCACGCTCGTTTTCCGCGTGGCATACGATGGCTCGTCCTATAGTGGCTTTGCCGAGCAGCCTGGCCAGACGACGGTTGCGGGCGAGCTGCGCCGCGCTATCGAGACGCTCCTGCGCCGTCCGATCGACCTGACGTGCGCAGGGCGCACCGATGCCGGCGTGCATGCGGTGGCGCAGTACATTAGTGTGCCCGTAACGGACACTGAGCTCGCGTGTACGCGCCGTAGGTGGCTTCGGGCTATGGATGCCCTGCTGCCCAAAGACATCGCCATAAACGAGGTCTACAGGGCCCGTAAGGGCTTTTCTGCACGCTTTGACGCGCGTTCCCGTACGTATACGTACCGTATTGCCGATCGCGATGCACGCCCCGTGCTGTCCCGCGGTGCCGTGTGGTGGCATCGCTATCCCTTGGATGTTGAGGCTATGTCTGCTGCCTGCCCCGCGTTGCTGGGCGAGCAGGACTTTAAAAGCTTTTGCAAGGTTGCCTCTGCCGTGGGCAAACCTACGCACCGCTGCGTAATGCGCGCCGAGTTTGGCCATGAGGTTGCGTTTGGCGAGGACATCCTGACGTTCACCATCGAGGGCAATGCGTTTCTGCATTCGATGGTCCGTACGATCGTGGGCACGCTTGTCGAGATTGGCATGCATCGCCGTGAACCCGAGTGGATGCGCGAGGTCATCGATGCTTGCGACCGTACCGCTGCGGGCCCCACGGCTCCTGCCTGCGGCCTTACGTTTATGGGCGTGGATTACGATCCCGCCGAGCTTGTCGTGCTCGACTAGGGGAGGGTTCGACGCGTCGTGCGTCGACACCTGTCGTCTGTGGTCTGCGCGTGTGCAACATCTGTTCTTGGCGTGCAATACAACCGGTGTCTCATTGCTTTTATTGCCGGGGTGTACCATGAACCACGGTTTGATTTATTGCTGTCGAGAGGACGGATAATTTGGTTCGACGTGGCTCGCATCCGCGACTTTCGGTGATCCTTGTGGTAGGAGGTTCGCCCAGCTATGCGATGCGTGCGCTCGAGAGTATCCAGAACCAAGACCTCTACGATTTGCAGATTGTCGTTGTCTGCCGCGATACTGCGCCCGGTGTGCGCCATTCGCTTCAAGTTGCTGCCGACAGGGACATCCATATTGATTTGATTGACGTCGAGGACGCGAAGCGCGGCGCTTGTCTTCGTGCCGGTCTTGCTGCCTCGCGTGGCTCTCAAATCATCGCTATGAACGCCGATGAGTGGTTTGCTCCGCAGTCCCTTTCCAAGATGGTCGATATCGCGTGCGATACTGCGGCAGACATAGTGTTCCCTACGGTGTCGCTCGACCGCTATGATGCGCATCGAGAGCGCCATTCGCGCGTCTTGGATGCTGCCTCTATTGTCATTGAAGACAAGTCTTCGATGGTGACCGGGCTGCCCCAGCTGATTTTAGGCGGCCTAGTCGTTCAGACCTCTGGCGTGATGTATAGCCGTCTGCTGTTTGAGGCATGCCTGTCACACGGCAAGGCGTACCGTACGGTTGAGTTTATGGCATATGCGCTCTCGCAGGCGCAGCGCGTCTCCGGCTGCGGCGACGCTTGTTTCCACGCGGTGGCGCCTAAGCTTACAGATGCCTTTGATCCCACCATGTATGCTAGGGTAGCCGATGACACCCGAGCGCTCGACGAGCTTGCGGACTCACTCTCGGAAGCAGATAGCGGTGGTCGGCTCAAGCTGGCAAGCCAAAAGTTCTACTTTGCCGGACTGGTCGCCTGCATTGAGAATTTGTGTCTGAGCCCGCATGGGGTGTCGTCAATCGAGCGTTCCGCCCGCATGCGTGATATGCTCGAGGCGCCTCGAACCCGTCAGATGGTCGCCGCGCTCAAGGATAACCATCGGGGGCTCGGTCTGTTGTTTGGGCCGATCGCCAGCGCCAAGCCCGCGCGCTGCGTGATGTGTACGCATCTGGCAGCTTTTCTTAACCGGACGGGCGCAAAAACCGCCTAAACGGCTCATTACGAAACAAACTTGCATAGAATTGTTTCGAAATGCGTTCTTATACACAAAAGCCTTCAAATAGCGTTAAACTATTCAATCACTGATTGATTGTCTCCGCCATCTTTTGGAGTGAGGGTTTGTATGGCTAAAAAACGCAATGGGCGCCAGGATGCCATTAGAGATATTGTGCGCAATAAGGACGTCCGCACACAGCGCGTGCTGGTCGATGAGCTCCGTGCTATGGGCTTTGATTGCACGCAGGCGACTGTCTCTCGCGATATTGCCGACATGGGGCTGCGTAAGCTCCCTGAGGGCATCTATGTTCTGGCAGAGGACCTGCACCTGCAGCGTATGGTTTCCGAGCTCGTAACGGGCGTTCTGCGTACCGATAATCTGGTTATGATCAAGGCTCAGCCTGGCACGGCTTCCGGTATCGCCGCCGCCGTTGATGCGGCAGAGTTGCCCGATGTGCTTGGCTCGCTTGCCGGCAACGATACGATTTTGGTTATTGCCCAGACGGCCGAGGACGGCGAGCGCCTCGAGGCGCTGATCAATAAGCTGAGCAATTCTCGCAAGTAGGCGTGCGGGTCGTGCGCTTGGCACTGCGTGCGCTTACATAGTGGCTTGTAAGGGGTATCGACGTTGGTCGGTACCCCTTTTTGTGTGCCGGTATAAAGACCGCCCACCAGGTCGCTTCAAACTAAAAGGTCCCGAGCAGTTCAATAAGCTGCTCGGGGCCTTGTTGGCTTTAGTCGCGTACTTCTTAGCCGACCGTATCGTCAGGCGTGGGCGAGGGGTCGGGAGTGGGCGTAGGCGTAGGCGTGCCGCCATCGCCGCCGGTCGAACCACCAGTGGAACCGCCCGTCGAGCCACCCGTCGAGCCACCGGTCGTGCCGGTGCTGCCGGTGGTGTCGCCGCCCGTGGTCTCGGTTGTCGTCGTCGTGGTGGTAGTCGTTGTGGTGGCGGTTTCCTCTTCGTCCTCGTTCTCGTCCTTGTCGTCGTTCTCCGTCTTCTTGGTGTTGTTGGTGCCGTAGAACTTCCAGACGCTGTTGTTCTTGTAGGTGGGAGCCGTTCCGGTCGCAAACTCCTCGCGCTCGGTACCGGTCAGAACGGTGTTCATAAACCGCTTAAAGACAGGCAGGTTGGTGCTGTCGCCCAGCAGGTCTGTGCCGTATTTTTGGATGGGGATCTCGCCCGCGGAATAGCCGGTCCACAGGGCGCACGCCAGCTGCGGGGTATAGCCGCAGAACCACAGGTTGGTGGTGTTGTCGGTGGTGCCCGTCTTGCCGGCATAGGGCTGGTTGACGCTCAGGGCGCCGGCAGCACCCGTACCGCCGCCCTGCATGACGCCGGACAGAACATCGGTGACCGCGGCGGCCTCGCCCTCGGTAAGCACCTGTGAGGGATTGTCGGTGTGCTGGTACAGCACCGAGCCGGTGCGAGAGTCAATCTCGGTGATGGCGATCGGCTGGCGATAGTAGCCACCGTTGGCAAACGTCGCGTAGGCGGCGGCCATCTCGAGCGGCGAGATCGAGCCGGTGCCGAGCGTCATGACGGGAACGTCCTCGATGTTGTCCTTGGCGGGATCGATGCCGAGCTTTTTGACGAGCGAGATGATCTTGCTGTTGCCGACGGCTTCCGCCACCTGGATGTAGCCGGTGTTGGAGGAGTACGCCGTCGCCTGCTTGAGCGAGATGTTGCCATAGCTATGGTTGGCGTAGTTTTGGACCTCGGTCGTGGTGCCCTTGGCCTTGAGCGGCGAGTTGCAGTTGAGGGTGACGTTGGGGTTCATGCCGTTTTGGATGGCAGTTGCCAGCGTAAAGGCCTTAAAGGTGGAGCCGACGGGACGCTTGGCCGTGGCATGGTTTACGTGGTTCTCGTCGGCGTTGTAGTCGTAGCCACCCACCATGCACTTGATGTAGCCGGTCTTGGGGTCGACGACGACCATGCCCATGTCCAGGCCGTCGAGCGAGAGCGTGTCGAGCTGCTCGCGGACGGCATTCTCTGCCACCTGCTGCATCGTGGGGTCGATGGTGGACTTGACGGTCAGACCGCCCTTAAAGAGCACGTCGGTCGAGAACTCCTGCTCCAGCAGCTGCTTAACATAGGCGACAAAGTAGGGCTGCGAGTATACGTCGACGCCGCTGCCCGAAATCTCGGTCACGTTGAGGGTGATGGGCTCGGCCTGTGCGGCATCGTGTTCCTCCTGCGTGATGTGGCCCAGGCGCAACATGTTGTCGAGGACCTTGTTGCGACGGGACAGCGCCAGGTCGGGGTTGACCGTGGGGTCGTACTGCGAGGGCGAGTTGGGAAGGCCGATGAGCAGCGCGGCCTCGCTCAGGGTGAGGTCGGCGGCGCTCTTGGACAGATAGGTCTCGGCTGCGGCCTCGATGCCGTAGGCGCCGTGGCCGTAATAGATGGTGTTGAGGTACATCATGAGGATCTCGTCTTTGGAGTACATGTCCTCCATCTTGATGGCGATGTAGGCCTCGCGCACCTTACGCTCGATGGTCGAGTCGAACTGCTCCTCCTGCAGGATGGTGTTGCGCACCAGCTGCTGGGTGATAGTCGAGGCGCCTTCGTGCCCGCCGCCGAGGGTTGCCACCGCAGCACGCGCGATACCCCACAGGTCGATACCGCCGTGCTCGTAGAAGCGCTCGTCCTCGACGTCAACGGTGCCTTGCAGCACGTAGGGGGAGACCTCGTCCTTGGTGATGGACTTGCGGTTTTGCGTGTAGAAGCTCGCGATTTTGTTGCCGTTGCAGTCGACGATCTCGGTGGGCTCGCTCACCAGATACGCGTTGGCGTCGGTGTAGTCGGGCAGATCGGACAGCCAGCGGTTGACGTTGCCGACCATGCCGATGCCAAATGCCACGCCCGCGATAAGCAAAAAGCCCAAAAACGAGAGCAGGATTATGGGCAGGGCGTGCGTCTTTGAACGGCTGTGTCCCTGTCGTTGGCGAGGACCCATATATTGACCTCCAGGTATGTCGTGCCGGACGGCGGATGTGCCGTCGGGGCAGGATGGACATAAGTTATTACACGATAAACCAAACGGGGCGCGCGAGGCCTCGTGTATGCTGGAAGACGGCATTTTTCAGAGTGAATGCATACCTTGGTAAGGAGTTTATCGATGGCGATTCGGACGATGGGGCCGAGCGGACAATACGAGACTGGGTTGGATGCTGCCGGTGCGGCGCTGCCCGAGCTGCTGGCGCCGGCGGGCGGGCTCGACCAGATGCTTGCGGCCATTGCCGCGGGTGCCGATGCCATCTATGCGGGGTTGGGCGGCTTTAACGCCCGTGTGAGCGCCCATGGCTTTACGGATGACGAGTTTGCGCGCGGCTGCGCCGTGGCGCATGCCCATGGCGTGCGTGTGTACGTGACGCTCAACGTGTTTGTGTTTGACGATGAGTTGTCCGACGCGGTGGCGTTGGGAGCTCATGCACTGGAGCTGGGCGCCGATGCTCTGATTGTCGCCGATGCCGGGCTGGCCTGCGCGCTGAGCGCGGCGATTCCCGGGGTCGAGATTCACCTGTCTACGCAGGCGGGCGTTCACATCGAAGGCGCCGTGCGGCTTGCCGCCGATGAGCTGGGGGTCGAGCGCGTGACGACGGCACGCGAGCTGACGGTCGACGAGATTGCGGCACTATGCGCCACGGGCGTGCCCATCGAGGTGTTCTGCCACGGTGCGATTTGCATCGGCTATTCGGGGGCGTGCGAGTTTTCGGCCCTGCGGCGTGGGCGCTCGGCGATGCGCGGCGACTGCACGCAGCCGTGCCGTCTGGCGTACGACCTAGTGGACGAGGCGGGACAGAGCGTTGTCGCCGTCGAGGGAGATCGCCTGCTGTGCCCGCGCGACTATCTGGGTATTGCGCATCTGCCCGAGCTTGTAGATGCCGGCGTGGCGTCGCTCAAGATCGAGGGGCGCATGAAGAACCCCGATTACGTATTCAACGTTGTGCGGGTGTGGCGCCGGGCGCTCGATATGCTGTGCGACGGCGCGTGGGACCCCGGTGCCGTGGAAGAGCTTGAACGCGAGCTGGGCCGGTCGTTCAACCGTGGGTTTACCGACGCGTATCTGCGGGGGCGTTCGGGTGCCGAGCTGATGAGTTTTGAGCGCGCAATTAACCAGGGCGTGCGCGTGGGGCGCTTGGTCGCTGTGGGCCACGAAGAGGTGACCGTTGAGCTCGACGCCGCCGTGGCGGCGGGTGACACGCTCGAGATTCGGTTCTATCCGGGTGTCGACGCGCGTCCCGATGTGCCCAAGCGCTGGCCGCAGGTGCCCTGCCCGGTGGATGCCGCAGCGGGGAAGCGCGTCGTCGTGCATTGCAAGCGTAAGGTGGACACGGGCTGCGAGGTGTACCTGATTCGCAGCGCCGGCATGTTGGATCAGACGGCGGCGGTGTTGGAGCGCATGCGGGCCGAGGCGGATGCGATTGCGCCC
>URUC01000068.1 GCA_900550965.1 uncultured Collinsella sp.
GGGTCTTCATTGTAATACTCGCGCCGCGGACCGTCCGCAATTTTTCTCGCGTGCGATTGCATTTCTCAATCTTGAAACAAAACGCCGCCCGGTTTCCCAGGCGGCGTCACTATGGCAAGGGTTACATGCTGCTATCGATCAGCAACCTCGTCCTCAAGCATTTCTTGAACGAGCATGCCGGTACGGACGCCCTCAAGATACCACTCACCACGTTCGGTGAGGCAAATGCCATTTGCAAGCTGACCGCCGTCGTCGCTATAACGCGAGACGACATCAATCATACCTTCGGAATCCAAGCGATCGATTGCGGCGCGGGCACGATACGGCGAAACCCCCACGCGCTCGGCAAGCGTTTTGCGCGAGAAACCATACGGCCCGCCATTGTCTTCGGTTTGCTGGTCGATCTCCATCAACACCAGCACCTCGACACGCTTCATATCGTTGACACTCGCACGACCCTTGCCCGCCATAGCAGCCTCCTCAAACCGAGCACGAGCATCTAACGCGCCGTGCGCGACCGACACACCTCACGATGGCAGGTAATATCCATCATGCGGCATCCCGCTAAGGATGAAACAGTTACGGTTATTGTATACCGCTCAAATTGTTTCTAGGCAGGTAAACAGCTATTTTTCGCCGAAATAGACGCTTTATTGATCAAAAAGCCGTACCGGGCGCTAACCCGATACGGCCAAAATGCAATGCAATTACCGCGGTGCTTCAAACTTAGCGATGGAAGAAACCGCGGCGCTCAAACTTGGGCTCGCAGCACACGTTGATGCCCAACTTGCGCAGTACCGTCTCGTCCGTCGGCGAGATAATCACGCTAAAGAAGGCATCGCAACCGCGCAGCTGCTCCAGGCCCGAAAGGACGCGAGCGGCCGTCTCACTCGTGGCCGAGGTGATCGACAGCGCCATAAGCGTCTCGTCGGTGTGGAGGCGCGGGTTTTTGCTGCCCAGGAAATGCGTCTTGAGCTTGCTGATGGGCTCGATCGCCTCATCGCTAATGACCTCGAGCTCAAGGTCGACGCCCGAGACATGCTTGAGGGCGTTCATAATGAGCGAACTTGCGGCGCCCAGGCGCGTGGAGGTCTTACCGGTCACCACGGAGCCATCGGGCATGACCATGGCACCCACGGGACCACCCGTCAGCTGCTCCCTGGTGAGGGCCGCCGAGCGCGCCGGTGAGTAGTTCTTATCGATGCCGGCTTTCTTCATAATAATCTTGAGACGGTCGACTTGCTCATCGCCCACGCCGGTACGGCGCACATTTTCGACCGCGGTAAAGTAGCGGCGGACGATCTCCATCTTGGAAGCGTCGCGGCAGGCATCGTCATCGGTGATGGCAAAACCGACCATATTGACGCCCATGTCCGTAGGGCTCTGGTAGGGGCTCTTGCCCAGGATCTTTTCCATCAGGGCACGGACTACCGGGAAGGCCTCGACGTCGCGGTTGTAGTTGACCGTGGTCTTGTTGTAGGCCTCCAGGTGGAAGGAGTCGATGATGTTGGCGTCATCGAGGTCTGCCGTGGCGGCCTCGTAGGCAATATTGACCGGATGCGTAAGGGGCAGATTCCAAACCGGGAAGGTCTCGAATTTGGCATAGCCGGCGGCCGTGCCATGCTTGTGCTCGTGATAGAGCTGAGACAGGCAAGTGGCGAGCTTGCCCGAGCCAGGGCCGGGCGCCGTCACGACAACGAGCGGTCGGGTGGTCTCGACAAACTCGTTCTTGCCATAGCCGTCGTCGGACACGATCAGATCGACATCGTGCGGATACCCCTCGATGGGATAGTGCAGCTTGGCGGGAATACCGAGCGCGTTCAGGCGGTTGCGGAACACATCGGCAGCGGGCTGTCCAGCGTACTGGGTGATGACCACGGCCGCGACAGCAAAGCCGTTGCCGCGGAACAGGTCAACCAGGCGCAGCACATCCTCGTCATAGGTAATGCCAAGGTCACCACGAGCCTTGTTTTTCTCGATGTGGTTCGCGTTGATCGCGATGATAACCTCGACATCGTCGGCGATGCTTTTGAGCATGCGGAACTTGCTGTCCGGCTCAAAACCCGGTAGCACGCGGCTGGCATGATAGTCATCGAACAGCTTGCCGCCAAACTCCAAATACAGCTTGCCGCCAAACTGCGAGATGCGCTCCTTAATGTGAGCAGCCTGCAGCTCGATATACTTCGCGTTGTCGAAACCCTGGCGCATGTATGGCTCCCGTCCCGTTTCAATTTAATGTTCTAGGCGATTATAACGGAGCAGACCCTCCCCGATACCCAAACCATCAACAGGCACCAACCAAACACGCGCTCGATAAGTTGCGGTGAAATAGTTCCTGTTTAACCCCTCAAGACGGCCAAACAGGAACTATTCCACCGCAACTTCCCCTTTTTGGTTCAAACAAACCTGGCCTTTGTATCAATAATGGAAACGCCGCAGGTGGAGCATAAGTCAGCGAAAGCCCGCCAGAGCGAGCAAGGTGACGTGAAAGAGGAGGGCATAGGCCTTTTGGCCATGCCCGACGATTGAACGTCAGATTGCCGCTCTGGCGGGCTTGCAGCGTCGAGTGGTTCCGGCGTTTGGTAAAACGCCGGAACACAAGAGCGCCCCCTCCCGCGCACGGAACGGGAGGGGGCCAAAGGTAGGAGTCTACCGGTGGGGTTACCCCACCGGACAGACGATGACCAGGTGATCCGTTATAGGATCGTCATGGTTTCCGTGGGGTACCCAGGGGGTACTTAGATCATCACGCAAGCGATGGTCAGGATGATGGCGCAGACGACGGAGAGAGCGACGATGAGCTTAAGAGCAAACTTGAGCCAGGTCGTCCACTCGATCTTAGCCAGAGCGAGACCGCCCATGATGGCACCAGAGGTCGGGGTGAACAGATTCACGACGCCGATGGCGGCGGAGAAGATCATGACCATGACCTCGGGCGAGAAGCCGAGCTTAACAGCCAGCGGTCCCATGATGGGCATGGAGACAGTAGCCATACCGGAGGTCGAGGGGATCAGGAAGGACAGGCCAAAGTAGACCAGGAAGCTCATGGGAGCGAAGATCACGCCGGACAGGCCAGCCAGAGCATTGGCGGCAGCGTCGAGGACGTAGACGTCGAGGCCGGTGCTAGCCATGAGGACGGAGATACCACGGGCGAGAGCGATGACGAGGACAACGGACATCATGTCGGCAGCGCCGGTGATGAAGGTGTTGACGATCTGCTTCTCGGACAGGCCACCGATGATACCGATCAGGACAGCCATGAGGAAGAACCAGGTGGAAGCCTCGTCGAAGTACCACTGGCCAATGGGCAGGCCGGTGATCAGGGCAGACCAGCCCTGAACGATGGCGTTACCGTCGGCGTCATAGACAGCGCCAGCATCGAAGAAGTTGGCGACGCCCTCGTTGAGGTCGGCCAGCGGGATGAAGCCGACGATCATGACGACGAAGGTGAAGGCAAAGGCGATCAGAACACCCTTCTGACGACCGGTGAGCTTGACCTCCTTGTGAACCTCGGAAGCAGCCTTGCCGTGAGCCTCTTCGGCGTCCTTGAGCTCCTGCATCGAAAGGATGGTGGAACCCTTGTCAGCCTTGACCTTCTTGGCATAGCTCATGACGAAGAGGATGGACATAACAGTGGTAACAATCCACAGGACGGCACCGAGGCCGATGATGATGGACTGGTTGACCTCAATGCCAACGCCGGTCAGAGCGTCGACGGCAGCGCCGACGGCGAACGGGTTAACCGTGGAGCCCAGGCAGCCGCAGCCAGCGCCGAGCAGGACGGTGGCAGCACCGACCATAGGGTCGAAGCCAGCGGCCATCATGGTAGCGGCAAGCAGGGCGTAGAAGGGAACGGTCTCCTCGCACATACCATAGGTGGTACCACCGAGGGAGAAGATGAACATCAGCACGGGAATGAGCATGATCTCATTGCCCTTAAGCTTCTGCACCAGAACAGCAATGCCGTTGTCCAGGGCGCCGGTCTCGGTCATCATGCCGAGGAAGCCGCCGAGGATCATAACGAAGAGGCAGACGGGCAGAGCGTCAGCGAAGCCCTTGACCGGGGCGGTGCAGAAATCGCTCAGGCGGGCAGCGGTAACCTCGCCACCGGACGTACCGGAGACGATAACGGTAACAACCGCGACGATTGCCAGCAGAGCAAGAAGAATGGTGAACGATGAAGGCATACCGCGCTTTTTCTTAGCGGTCTCAGTCATAGTTCTCATCCCCCCTTCATAAATCATTTACTGATCTCGCCCGAAGCGGCTCTTCCGTGCCGTGCATGTCGCTCGGTGCGAGATTTTTACCAGACAAAAGCGCTCGGGGTGCGCAGCAATGCACCCCGAGCGAGATGCTAGATGCTCTTACTTGAGCGTGGCGTACATGACAGCCTTGATGGTGTGCATGCGGTTCTCGGCCTCGTCGAAGACCTTGGAAGCAGGGCTCTCGAAGACCTCGTCGGTGACCTCCTGCTCGGTGATGCCGAACTGCTCGCACTTCTCGGCGCCAATCGTGGTGTTGGTGTCGTGGAAGCTGGGCAGGCAGTGCAGGAAGATGGCACCCGGGTTGGCCATAGCCATGACCTCAGAAGTAACACGATACGGGGTGAGCTGAGCGATGCGCTCGGCCCAGACCTCGTCGGGCTCGCCCATGGAGACCCACACGTCGGTGTAGAGAACGTCGGCACCGGTGACGCCGTCCTTGACGTCGGTGGTCAGCTTGATGGTGCAGCCGTTGGCCTCGGCGATGGGCTTGCAGGCCTCGATGACGTCGTCAGCGGGCATGCACTCCTCGGGGCCGCAGGCCACAAAGTTCATGCCGAGCTTGGAGCAGACGACCATGAGGGAGCGAGCGACGTTGTTCTTGCAGTCGCCCATGAAGACGAGGGTCTTGCCCTTGATGTCGTAGTTGAAGTTCTCCTGGACGGTCAGGATGTCGGCGAGCATCTGGGTGGGGTGCCACTCGGTGGTCAGACCGTTCCACACGGGCACGCCGGACTTAGCGGCAAGCTCCTCGACGTCGTCCTGGGCAAAGCCACGGAACTCAATGCCGTCATACATGCGGCCGAGAACGCGGGCGGTGTCCTCGATGGACTCCTTCTTGCCCATCTGCGACGAACCCGGATCGAGGTAGGTGACGCCCATGCCCAGATCCATGCCGCCAACCTCGAAGGCGCAGCGGGTACGAGTGGAGGTCTTCTGGAAGAGCAGAACGATGTTCTTGCCCTCGAGATAACGGTGCGGAACGCCAGCGCGCTTCATGTCCTTGAAGTTCTTGGAGAGCTTGAGCAGGTACTCGATCTCCTCGGTGGTGAGGTCGAGGAGCTTGAGGAAGCTACGGCCGGAGAGGTTAACACCCATGGTTCGTTTCCTTTCGAAGAAATGAATTACGTAAGTATTAGTGTTGCCCGTTTGACGGGCGAAACCGGTGCGGTTGTAGGGGGACCGCACCGGAAACGGAAAACCTTAGAGGTCCTCGCGCCAGAAGGGCATGCTCATGCAGCGCGGGCCGCCACGGCCGCGGGAGAGCTCGGCGGAGGGCACGACGAGAAGGTCCAGGCCCTCCTTGTACAGCACGTCGTTGGTGACGGTGTTGCGGGCGTAGACGCAGATCTTGCCGGGCTCGACGCACAGGGTGTTGGAGCCGTCGTTCCACTGCTCGCGGGAGGCCGCGATCGGGTCGCCGCCGCCGCAGGGGATCAGCTTGACCTGGTCGACGCCGGTGGCGTCCTCCAGGACGTGCTCGAGGGTGTCCTCGATCAGGCGGATGTTCACGTCGCCCGGGTTCTTGCCGGCGGTCAGCTCGTAGACGCGCAGGGTGCCCATGATGGCGGGGTGGATCGTGAACTTATCGACGTCGATCTGAGTGAAGACCGTGTCGAGGTGCATGAAGGCGCGCGAGACGGGGATGTCGAAGGCCAGGATGCGCTCGACCTTGGAGTCGGAGTTCCAGAAGATGTTCTGGGCCATGACGTCGATCGCGGCGGCCTGGGTGCGCTGGGAGATGCCGACGGCGAGGGTCTTCTCGTTGATGTTCAGCACGTCGCCGCCCTCGGTGTGGAACTGGCAGTCGCGGCGGAAGTACAGGGAGACGTCCTTGTAGTCGGGGTGGTACTTGAAGACGTACTTGCCGTACAGGGTCTCGCGGTTGCGGGTGACCGAGTACATGCGGTTGAGGTTGACGCCCTCGCCGACGACCGCGAACGGGTCGCGGGTGAAGTAGAGGTTGGGCATCGGGTCGATGATCAGGTCGGACTCGGACTCGGAGTTGACCAGGGAGTCGAGGGTCGTGGACGCCGTGAGGGGCATGTCGATCTCGGCCTTGGTCATGCCGGCCATGGTCTTCTTGACGAACTCGAGGTTGTCCTCGATGGAGTCCAGCTTCTCGCGGACGATCTGCGGCATCTGCTGGCCGCGGATGCCCGCCTCGGCGATGTACTGGTCGGTGAACTCGGCGCGGGCGCCGGGGACCTGGTCGAACACCTCTGCGACGAGGTTCTCGAGGTAGAGCACCTCCACGCCCTGGTCCCTCAGGATCTGGGCGAAGGTGTCGTGCTCCTGCTGCGCGACCTCAAGGAACGGGACGTCGTCGAACAGGAGTCGCTCGAGCTCGTCGGGCGGCAGGTTGAGGAGCTCGTCGCCGGGACGGTGCAGGCAGACCTTCCTGAGCTTGCCGATCTCGGAAGGCACGTGCAGACCTTTCGTCATGGCCTCCTACCTTTCTTTCGGGCCTTTCGGCCGAATCTCTCAGCACCCTTCCGTAACGGGTGCTGCTTGCTGACAGCTCTAGTTATATCCAAATTCCAACCGCAATTCCACCTCGCCCCCGAACGGTCAACAAAGTTCGATGAACGGTATATCGAATATGATTCTCCCATAATGCACTTCGGCGTTCTAAAGTAGCTTTTCTAAGGTAAATGCTCTTTTTTCTTAAAAATCATTCGCAATTACAACTCCAATCTTTCGATTAAGAATTGCATATCTAAAACGGTTTTATGTATATAAATGACGCTTGTTCGTGTTTCTGTCTGTATTCGATGATATTCAGCTACCTATCATTCTTATTCACACATACTCACCAGTTGAGTGAGGATATAGACCGTTTTTCACAACGCGAAGGGCGTCAGCTCTATGGCTTGTCAGCGTAAGAAGTAGGTAAAGATACCGTTCACGCGATACGTCCGTGCCATAGGCCGACTAAATTGAGACAATAGTGAATAGTGTTAGGCAACCGTCCCCCACGGGGACTGAACGGACAGATGCATATGCCGAGCAAAATCGAAAAAAAGCAAGCCGCTGCAAAGCTGCGTAAGCCGCCGCGCGACTTCTCGTACACGCAGAACCGAGAGCTCAGCTGGCTGCGCTTTGACAACCGTGTGCTTGACGAAGCCTTCGACGAGACCGTTCCGCTGTTCGAGCGGCTAAAGTTCGTGTCGATTTTCGAGTCTAACCTCGATGAGTTTCTCATGGTGCGCGTGGGCGGCCTGTCCGATCTGGCAGAGCTCAAAAAACAGCCTGTCGACAACAAGAGCAATATGACCGCCTCCGAACAAGTCGATGCTGTCATGGCCGAAATGCCCGGGCTCCTTACCCGATGGGAGTCCATCTTTAAGAGCATCGAGGGCAAGCTCGACACCCTGGGCGTTCACCGCGCCCGCATCGATTCGCTTACGCCCGAGGAGCGCACCTTTGTAACCCGTTACTTCCAGGCCTACGTGTCGCCGGTCATCTCACCGCTGGTGATTGACCCGCGCCACCCCTTCCCCAACCTGCGCAACGGCGCACTCTACCTGGCCTGCGGCCTGGACGGCGTCACCGACGAGGAGAGTCTGCTGGGCCTTATCGAGATTCCCACCTCGATGAACCGCGTGGTCGAGATCCCCTCGCCCACCGGCACCTACTCCTACATCTTGCTCGAGGACGTCATCCTCGCCTGCCTGGACAGCTGCTTTGGCTCCTATAAGCCACTCGACCGCGCGCTCATCCGCGTCACCCGCAACGCCGACATCGACCCGGACGGCGAGGGCGTCGAGGAGGAAGAGGATTACCGTCAGCACATGAAGCGCATCCTCAAGAAACGCTTGCGCCTGCAGCCGGTGGTGCTTGCCGTCTCCGGTTCGCTCGAGAAGGCGACGCTCAAGACCATCCGCAAAGCGCTCGAGCTTTCGCGCCGCTCGGTTTTTACCTGCGATATCCCACTCGACCTGGGCTATGTCTTTGGCATTGAGGGCAAGATTCCCGAGCACCTGCGCAACGAGCTGCTCTTTACGCCGTTTAAGCCGCAGCCCAACCCCACCATCGATATGACCCGCTCCATCCGCGAGCAGGTACTTCAGCACGACAAGCTGCTCTTTTATCCCTATGAGGCCATGAACCCCTTCCTGGATCTGGTGCACGAGGCCGCCTACGACCCCGAGTGCATCTCACTGCGCATCACGCTCTACCGCGTGGCCAAGCAGAGCCGCCTGTGCGAGTCACTGATCGATGCCGCCGAGAACGGCAAAGAGGTCACGGTGCTCATGGAGCTCCGCGCGCGCTTTGACGAGCAGAACAACATCGAGTGGGCCGAGCGTCTGGAAGAGGCAGGCTGCACCGTCATCTACGGCTCCGAGGGCTTTAAGTGCCACTCCAAGATCTGCCAGCTCACCTATCGCGAGGGCATGGCGCTAACGCGCCTGACGCTGCTGGGCACCGGCAACTTTAACGAGAAGACGGCCAAACTCTACAGCGACTTTATGCTCATGACCGCTCACCCCGGCATCGGCGAGGACGCCAACCTGTTCTTCCGCAACCTGTCGCTGGGCAACCTGCGCGGCGATTACCGCTTCCTGGGTGTGGCGCCCGTCGGACTGAAACCGCTCATCATGCGCGGGCTTGACCGCGAGATCCAGCGCGCCCTCGCCGGCGAGCCCGCCCGCGTGTTCTTTAAACTCAACTCGCTCACCGACCGCGAGGTCATCGACAAGATCGCCGAGGCATCGTGCGCAGGAGTCCGCGTGGACATGATCATCCGCGGCATCTCATGCCTCAAGCCCGGCGTTCCGGGCAAGACCGAGAACGTGCATGTCCGTTCTATCGTCGGACGCTTTTTGGAGCATGCGCGCGTTTACGCCTTTGGCGTGGACTCGGACATGATCTATCTGAGCTCGGCCGACATGATGACGCGCAACACCGAGCACCGCGTGGAGATCGCCTTCCCCGTGCTCGACCCCACCTGCCGCGCCCTGGTGCACGAATACATGAGTATGCAGCTGCGCGACAACGTAAAGGCCCGCAGCCTCACGAGCGACGGCACCTGGGTCCCCGTGGAGCGCGCAGAGGGTGAGAAGCCCTTTAACTCGCAGGAGTTCCTGTTGGAGCGCGCTTATCGCAACGCCGAGGCCGCAGCCGCAACCCCGGAACCCACCGCCAAGGCAAAACCGGAATCCGCACCTGCTCTGGACCCCAAGCCCGAGCCACAGCCGGCAGCCCCTAAGGTACAGAAGGTCCAGGCGACCGTCATCGAGCCCGACCTGGAGCCCGAGCCCGAGCCCGAGCCTGCACCCCAGCCTCAGCCGCAGACCGCCAAGCCCACACCCCAGGCAAGCGCCCGCCGCGAGAAACCCGCCGGCAAGACCAAGGCCATCGAGCGCCATCGCCCCAGCCGCGTGCGCATGGGCCTGGGCCTAATCGGCTTAGGCCTTAAGACGCTCATTACCGGCAAGACGAAATAGACGTTTGTAGAAGCGCCCCGTATTTGAGGAATGCCTCAGATACGGGGCGCTTTTCCCTGCTACCATGGTTGCGGACAACAACGCGAATGACAGGCAGGAATATGAAGCTCACCATAGAATCGATGACGTATGGCGCCGATGGTCTGGCGCATGCCGACAACGGCAAGGCCGTATTTGTGCAGGGCGCCGTGGCGGGCGACACCGTCGAGGCCGAGATCGTGCAGGACGGCAAATCGTTTATGCGCGCCCGCGCCACCGAGATTCTGGAGCCGAGCCCCGATCGAATTCAGCCTCCCTGCCCCTTCGTGGGCATCTGCGGTGGCTGCTCGTGGGGCAACCTCTCACGCACCGCTCAGCTTGCCGCCAAGGAGCAAAACCTGCGCTCTACGCTCGAGCGCATCGGCAAGTTCACCCCTGAGCAAGTCGACGAGCTGGTGCAGCCCATCCGCCACACCAAGGACGATTGGGGCTACCGCAATAAAATTGAGCTCGAACCGACCGTCGTTAACGGCCGCGTTCGTCTTGGCATGCACGGCGTCGATCCCAGCAAGATCGTGACCGTCGATTCGTGCCCGCTGTTCGATAAGCGTTTTCCCAAGGCGCTCAAGTCAGTCGTCGGCGCGCTCAACTATCTGAGCGGCAGCCACGACCTGGATCTGGAACGCGTGGGCATTCGCGCCTCGCGTCGCACCAAGGCACTCGAGGTCGCGCTCTGGACGCCCACGGGGTCGTTTCCGCGCTCGCAGGTCTCGCGCGTGCTGGCAGACGCCGCACACCCCACGAGCGTAGTGCGCGTTATGAGCAAGGGCGAGAAGAAAGCCCGCCGCGTCTCCAAGGTGGAGATGCTCGCCGGCGAGGGCTCCTGGACCGAGAACATCGCCGACGGCCAGATGCGCCTTTCGGCCCCGTCGTTTTTCCAGGTCAACACCAAGGGTGCCGAGATTTTAATCGAGCTTGTCATGGAGGCACTCGACCCCCAGGAAGACGAACTTGCCGGAGATCTGTATTGCGGCGCTGGAACCTTTACCCTGCCGCTCGCCCGCCGCTGCG
>URUC01000069.1 GCA_900550965.1 uncultured Collinsella sp.
ACTCGGACAAAACCGAGTCGGTTCTGCCCGAGTAAGTTTGAATAGCGAATTGAAATTGTTATGTCCGCATGGTGATGACAGACGTGGTTTTCATAATGACAGATATAGTTGACATTACCCGATGGATGCAATATATTTCTGTCATGTTGCAACGGATATCTGTCCATTACTACGAAAGGAACTCCATGCCGGGCAAAAAGAACCTCCGCATGAAGGCGGCGCGTGCGGCGGCCGGCCTTTCGCAAGCCGACTTGGCCGAGGCCGTGGGCGTTACGCGCCAGACCATCGGCCTGATCGAGGCGGGCGGCTACAACCCCACGCTCAATTTGTGCGTGGCAATCTGTAAGGCGCTGCGCGTTACGTTGAACGACTTGTTTTGGGAAGACGAAACCGACGCCGACCCTAATACTCTTTAGGAGTTCGCTATGAAATTTGAAGATTTAAAACTCGTGCAAAAGTGGCGTGAATATGCCGGCCCAAAGGATGAGCGCCTGGAGGCTGAGAGCGCGAAGATCTACAAGATTGGTTTCGTGCTGCTTTCGTTTGGCATGTTGATGATCTTTTTCTACCAGTTTATAGCTCGACAGGTTGCGTGGGTTCACAGCGACGCCAGTGAAATGCCGCATGGCTTTGCAACGCCGTTCGAGGCAGCCATGTATTTGTGGCTCGTTCTCGTGATGTTGATTTGCGCAGGCCTGCAAACGCGGAAGGGCTATGTCGATACCAATCGTTTTGGGCAAACCGAGCATCTTCCTGTTGGATATTTCCTGCTTGTCAGCGGTCTTAGCGGCGCCGCGTTTGCACTTGTTATTGCCGCAATGCGCTGTATCGCTGAGGCGCAGATCGTACCGCTCGAAAGCGTCTTTTGGTTGGCGAACCTGGCCACGGGCGTGTTCTGCGGTGCGACGATTTTCGCGGCCACGTTTGCTGCCCTGTGCGCAACGTTTTTTACGGCGAAAAGACGCCGTGCCAAGCTCGAAGCAGAGCTCGACTCCTCTGACGATATCTAATGCGTAATGGGCCGGCTCTGGGTATCCAGAACCAGCCCATTTTGATGTTCGATGAGCCGAGTCGGCGTCTCTCACAAAAATAACTAGGAGCTAGCGAGACTTATCCGAATTGACCTCATTGGCGGTGTCTTTTTCGAGCGCCGTGCGGCGGGCGCTGTAGGCGATGAGGCCCGCGCCTGCCGCGGCGAGTGCTGCAGCGGCTGCCGTAAGGGGAGCGTTGACATCGCCCGTGCCCGCAAGCGCGCCCGCTTTTCCGGAGCGCTTGTTATTGCCGTGGTTCTTGCCGCTGCCGGAGCTGCTTCCGCCGGAGCCGCCGCCCTCGTCAGTACCGCTGCCACTCGAGCCACCATCGCCGTCTGCTGTCATCGGGGCGTCGTGAAGTCCTGTCGTATCCGCGCTGTCGCATACGCCGACCTGCACTTCTGAGCGTTCGCATGCCGCGTCGGGCACATGAAGCTCGTGCAGAACGGCACCCAGCGCCGAGTTTGCGCCCGGTCGGATCTCCTCGAGCGTTACGGGATCGAGCGCCACCAGATTACGCGCCTTCGCATACAGCGTTACGCGTTTGCCCACTTCGTCGCTCCAACTCTCGGGGATGGCGAAGCTCATGCGGAACTGTGCCGTGCAACCCGGTGCCAGCATGGCGTTGCCGTTGTCGGCTACCAGCGGGTGCGTTGCAAAACGTGTGCCCAGCGTCTCGGGCGCGTACTTCACGTGTGCCATGTCGTTGGCCGAAGCATTTTCGGCAAGCTCCGGATCGTAGATCGATGCCGTGCGTGCGTTCGCTCCGAATCCGATGGATGCGCTGGAGAACGGTTGGCTGGAGCCCTCTCGGTACAGATCGATCGTGCCGGCAGTCAGCAAAGTGTTGCCGTCGTTTCGCACCGTGACCATGAAGGATTCGCCTGCCGCTCCGGGCACCACCGCGCCTGAGGTAGCGACCGCGCCCGTCGGAGTGGCACACGCCACCAAGGGCACTTCGATGCCGTGTAGCTCTGCCTCGCTCTTCTCCGCGCTCACAATGTGCGTGGCGAGCGCGGAGAGCATGCCTCCCGACGTCAAAAATGTCGTTATCTGATCGACGGGATGGTCCAGTTCGCACATCACGAACGGCTCCGTGAACAGATCGCCTGCCAAGGTGCTGGCGAAGATGCGGAAGTGCTTGCCCATCACTGCTACCGGGTTGCCTTCTTCGTCGTAGGTTTGCCCCACCTTGCCATCGGTGTTCTCTACATAGAGCGCGCACCTGCCGTTGTTGCTTACGCTAAACGATGCCGGGCCACAGCCTGCGGCACCCACGGGCTGCGTTGCAAATGCCGATGCGCCTCGCGTCCAAGTAATATGCTGCAGCTGCTCGTTGACGGTGGCCAAAAAGCCCGAATGTTGTGGCCACGGCACCGCATGGGGCACCGTGGCGTCTGGTGGCATAACGCCCCAGCCCGCAATGGACTGGCCGATCACGGCGTACGATGCGCAGCCGCAACCGTCTGCGGTCTCGTACGCAACGGGCACCACCATTTTGCCGTTGATATTCTCGGGCTCGCTCAGCTCGATACTCGACGGTGCCTGCGGAAAGCGAAGAACTTGGCGGAACGTCAGGCTGTCGCCCAAATCATCCGACCACAGGGTAAAGCATTCCAGCGCAACCTCGGCCTCGCTGCCGAGCGCCTTTTCTGCGGTGGTTCCGCGGCGGTGGAGGTAGGCACCCGACAGGCGTCCGTCGACCAGCGTCTTGCCTACCGTGATGCGCGGGCACTGCAGGCAATGGTAGCCATCCTCTTGCAGGCGGCCGCGCGAGATGCTGCGCCATGACGTATGCGACACCACGCGGATCTCGTCATTACTTATGCGCAGGCGCACAACGGACAGTATGCCGGCTGTGCTTGCCGTATCGAAAAGGGTGTTGTCGCCGGCGGGGCGCTCGCCCGAGACCAGCAGCACGTAGGCGTCCTGGTTTCCTCTTCCGTCCGTATATTCCACCACGTCGAAGTCGTAATCGAATATGCCGTCGCGCTCCACGTCGCCCTCGCCAAACCCAAGGGGAAAGTCCACGGGCGTGGGAGCGGACCACGTGCCGTTTGCCTTTGTGTGCACCACCAGGCGCGAGCGGCCATTGTCGCCGTAGCGCACCGAGGCGATACGGAACAGGCATTCTACGCCGGCAATCATCGTTAGCTTCATGTGGGCTTCGCTGAGCACGCCGGAAAACAGCACGTTGTCGCTCGAGGGTTTTATGCCGCCACGCTCGTCCTCCGACACGCCGGCAGAATTGGCGTTCGGGTCCGCAACGGCGTTCGTTGACTGACCGATGTAAGTGTACTCATACATCGGCGCGGCATTTTCGTCGTTCTCCATCAGCGCGTGGACGAAATGTTCGACCTGTCCCGTGTCGTCGCTCTCCGCGTTCGTCTCGAGCTCAATGCGCGTGACCGCTTGATCCCAATCGCGCACGACAGGCGCGGCGTTTACGGCAGTGGCCTTAACCTCGGCGCGTGCGAGCAGCTCGGCGTTGGTGACGATGGTGGCCGATGCGATAAACTGCGGCACACCACCTGCTTCGGCGTTGCCGGCCGAGCCGAAGCAGGCATCCAGCGTATAAGGCGTATCTCCACCCAATGCCAGCTCAGAGCGTTGGAGCACATACTGGTCGCCATTGTTCACCGACATATTCCACGAATCGATGAGTGTGGGCCACGACCCCGACCAAGCCTTGGTGGTCCACTTGAACATTACGAACTGGAGTATCACATCGACATCGACGTCTGCACCTACGCGCAGCCGCGGAAGCTGGTGTCCATCTGCCTTCTCGTACCCAATGAACAGCGTGAGGGATGCGGCGCCGCGCACGGCAGACGAAGCGACGCCTGCAACGCCGGCGCCAAAGGTGACGGCAATCCCGATCTGGATGGTGAACGAGCCCGACGTGTTTGAATAGTCGAGCGAAATGTTTTTAAAAAACGCCGCGCCGCTGCCGTGCGTGTGGGCACCCACAGCGAGCGCCAGCTTCGCCAGCACCCAAGGGTTGACGTTTAGGAAAAATGGCACCGGTCCTAGGGTAAACTGCTCGGTCCAATTGAGGTCGGTTCTTACCTGGAAGAGGGCCTTAATATTGCCGTATGCGGGGTCGTTGTTGTTACCCCAGGTTTTGCCCACCCAATCGTAGGCAAGCGAGCCGTACAGCTGTGTGGCGATATCCATCGTGAACAGCGGCGTGCAATGGTGGCGAAGGAGCTTGGTGTTTCTTGGATCGGTGCCCGAACCGGCACTCATACTCTTGTACTGATTCCACTTCCCCTTCATCTCGTCGAGGTAGCGGTTTGCCTGCTTGGCGCCCGACTCGCGCGGCGATTTCTTCCAGTATTCCGGATCAGGGTTGCCCGAATCGTTCATATAGCTGGCTGGTTTGTATCCTCCGCCAAACAGCACGTATCCAGCAAACGAGAAATCGAAGAGGATCGGAAATGTGGGTATCCAGCACGTGAACTTATTGCCGCCGATGCCGGGAAACGCAGCGGGGAAATCAAACGGAGTGATCTCTTGGTCCATGGTGGTGGGAATGATGGTGGTCGAGCCCGATTCCGCCTTTGCGGCCGGCGCGGTGACAACGGCCATAGGGGATGAAAGCGTGTAGGTTTTGCCCTGATAGTCGAGGACAAAGCGCAGTTTGCACCCTTCTTCCAGAAGGCCCGATGCCGCGTCGAGAAACGTGTCTTCGAGTGTGAACGTCGCCAGATTATCCGCGCCCGATGCGCTGGCCTTGATCTGACCGATCTGCGTGACGGTTTCGGGTGAGCTGCCCGCGGCAGGCGTCACTTTGTTGATGCGCAGCGTTGCCTGTCCGCCCTGCGGCAGATGTGCCTGCACGGTAAAGGCGTGCGTGTCGGGCTGCTCGTTTGCCGTGTCGTCCTTCGGCAGTGCCATGAACGTGGCTTCAGCGTACTGGATGTCCCATTCGTCGAATGTGAGCTGGCGGAAGTACGGCTCGCCGTCGGAAAGCGGACGTGTGGGCGCGGTTATGGCGGTGCCGCCCTGGATACGCGCAAGGGGAATCTCGACATCACGGTATCCCGCCGTGCTAATGGAGATGCCGCCGTTAAAGTCGTACGCGTCGAGAAGCGTTACCTCGTCCACGTAGCCTTCCGAAAGCGGCGCGACCTCAAAGATGGCCGTGCCTTCGTCATCGGTAGTGGCGGTGAGCTGCTTGCCTGCGGCATAGCGCGAAGTGAGCGTGACCTGGGTGCCCGTGATGGGCGTATTCTTGTTGGCGACGTCGACCACGACCACACCAAACATGGCGCGCGAGAGAACGAGCACCTTAAAGGGACCTTCTTCGTCGGCATAGGCCGCGGTGGGCGCGAACGGCAGCAGGAAGGCATTTTTGCTTCCCGGCACGCGAGGCAACATGATGTTCGCTAGCGAGGACGCTCCGGCAACAAGTAACGAACGGCGATCAAGCATTTTTGGCTCCCATCCCGCAAATATCGGTGGAAATAATCCAATTTTGCGAGAAGGCGCTTCGTGGCGGTAGTGCCGTTCGATGGCCAAAATGTCCAAATTGATCGAGCGAAGCGCCGGGTTCCGGAACGCGTTCGATGCGCTTGCCAGCCCGGTCGCTAACGCAACATATGCGCGACCAGCTCGGCGCGTGTGCCGATGCCAAGCTTTGCGTATACGCCGGATAGGCGGTTTTTAACGGTGCCCGGCGATACTCCCATATGGCGTGCGATTTCGGCGTTGGTCCACCCACGACAGGCGAGCATGGCCATGGTGAATTCCGTGGTCGTTAGATCGTCGGCCACGTCCTCGCCCGAATCGGGGTTGTGGATGCGCCGCCAGCCGTAGCTGAATCGATACGTGATCTCGATGATGCGTGCGAAATCGTCAGGGTATTGCGATTTTAGGCATGCCTCGATGAGTCCCTGCAAAAGGCCATGGTGTTCGCCGATGAGTTCGATAAGGCCGTCGGGACGCGCAATGTCCCAAGCGGCTCCGAAGTGTGCTTTTGCGGCGTCGATGTCCTTGAGGCTCATGCATGCCATGGAAGCTGCCAAGTGCAGGAACAGTTCCGAGATCGGATAGCTTCCCTGTTTCATGATCAGGGCATTTTCCACCATGCCCAGGCTGCGGCCGTATTCACCGCGCAGATACAACGCGTGCGCCATCACGTAGCTGGCGAACAGGCGCAGGCCTTCGGGTAGGTGCGCCGCAAGTGGATAAAACTCTTCGGCAGAATACGGGGAAGGCAAGTGCAACAGGACGCTCGCGGCGGAGGCGAACAGGATATGCGTGGCGTGGACGGCAGAAGATTCCTCGTCAGTTGGCGTATCGAGGATGCCCGCAAGGCAACGACGGGCATCGGTGATACGGTTGAGCGACAGACTGGCATATCCGCAGATAAGGCATGCGGAATAGCGCAGCGCGGGATCGGTGGCGTCAAGATAGGGGCGTGCTGTCTCGGCGGCGAGTGTGGCCTGTCCGCGAAAGTACAGTGCTTCTGCCGTGGCGATGGTGCGTGAATCGGGGTCGGAAATGCCTGCAACCGCAGCGTCAATCTGCCCCGGCACAAAGGCGGTGCACATCAACGGCATGGGAACGCATGGGTAGCCATCGCAGTCCATCTTCCATCTCCCAACAGCTGGCAACAATAGCAGCAATTGTACTCCTGTTGCTCGGGACTCCTTTCGTTTTACTGTTCGGTTAACGCTGCGGATCGTTTTGGAAGGCTTACGAGCATGGTAGTCCCGTTCTCGGAACTTGCTTCGACCTCTACCGTGCCACCGTGAAGCGCTGCAATCTCCCAAACAAGCGCTAGCCCGAGTCCTGCGCCGCCGTATGCCCTGCTGCGGGATTTGTCTAGACGAAAGAACGGCTGGAAGATGCTCTCTCGGTACTGCTTGGGTATTCCCGGGCCCTCATCTTTGACTCGCAGGAGCACGTGGCTGTCGCTGTCGCTGATGGAGACGTTGACAGTCGAGCCGGAGCGGCTGTAACGGATGGCGTTTTCGACCAGATTGAACACCAGCCGATAGAGGAGCGTATCACTTCCGATTGTCAAAGCGTCTCCGGCGCAATCGAGGGTTACGTCCTTATTCTCGGCAAGTGGCGCAAGGTCGGTGAGGACCTCTTCGGACAAGGGACCAAGTTCAACATCGTCCTCGCAAGGAACGCTGCGCAGCTCACTCATCTCGAGCAATACCTTGGCCATTCGAGACATGCGCTCGGTTTGTTCTTGTAGCAGGCCGAGCAGCTCGGCTGTTTCGGGTTGCAAACCGGAGTGTTCGGAGATGAATAGTTCAATCTGTGCTTGCATAAGGGCGAGCGGGGTGCGCAGCTCGTGTGCGGCGTTGCCGGTAAACTGACGCTGTGCAGAGAACCCTTCGCCAAGACGGGCGATCATGTCGTTGAAAGAGGCGCTGCATCGTTGTAGCTCGGTGGGCACATCTTCATTGAGTCTGATTTCGCTTAGGTTGTCAGGTTGCACACGCTCAACCTGAGCTGCAAAAGCCCGTAGCGGTTTGAGTGCACGGCCGCTCACAAAGTATGCCAGCGCGCCGCCAAGGAGTGTGACTCCAGCCGTGATGTACCAGGCTGTCGTGCCAAAAGACTCCTGTGCGTCGTTTACGACGATCGTGACCTTGTCATCGAGGGCTGCTTTCGTTGGGTCGAACGCCTGGAGCGAATCTTCGCCGGTTGCGTTAAAGGCCGAGATGTCGCTGCCGATGGCATCCATGTAGCGCATGCCCGTATAGCCGACCAGGCAGTTCGTCAGCACGCATGCCGCACACGTGAGCAGTGCCGTCATAATCGTTATGCGCCATTGCAGCGAAAGCCCTTTCATTCGCCATCCTCCATAACGTAGCCCTCTCCAATCCGATTGCGAATCGGGTCGTATCCCAAAGCGCCGCGCAACTTTTTTCGGAGCGACGAGATGTGAACGCGGGTTGCGTTGCTAAAGCTGTTCACGGTGCTATCCCAAACGTGCTCTATAAGCTCCTCTTGGCTTACCGGTCGCCCCTGATTAAGCATCAGGTATTCCAAGATTCCCGTTTCCTTGCGTGTAAGAGATAGAGCCTCACTGTCCACGGAAGCGATGCGCGCCTTGGTGTCAAAGTTGAGCTTTCCGCAGGTTAATACTATGTCGCTTTGTGCGAAGCGCCTGAGGGTAAGGCTGCGGATCCTTGCCGCAAGTTCGTCCAGATGAAACGGCTTGGTAAGGTAATCGTTGGCGCCGGCATCGAGTCCGGCAACTTTATCGGATACTTCGCCACGTGCGGACAGAATCAGTACCTTGGTCTCGCAGTCGGTTTTCCTAAGTTCCCTGAGCACGGTCATGCCGTTGATACGGGGGAGATTGAGGTCGAGCACCACGAGGTCAAAGACTTCGACGCCCAGCAGGTCGAGCGCCTCCTGTCCATCGTGACAGCAGTCGACGCTGTACGCCAAGTTTCGCAAGCTGCGCGCGATTGCATCGCACAGTGCTCGCTCGTCTTCGACGATCAAAATACGCATAACAGTCTCCTTGCACATTCCATATCGCGCTTAACACGGATTTTATAGCCGATATGGTCCAATGGTCGCGTAACGAAAGGAGTGGTCGTGTTGTTCAAAGCGGTAAAACCCGTGGTGCAGGTCGCTTTGTTGATCGTCGGAATTACCATGGTGTGCTTTGGTGTTATGCGTGGCGAGGCGGATGCCGTGCTGGCCAAAGCGATTAGGCTGTGCTTGGAGTGTATCGGAATTGGATAAAAGAGAAAACACTGCGTCGCATGTTTTGGCCCGATTTCGCGGATTCATTCAGGCGGCGGCGACGCTGGTCACCAATATTCACCTGCCAAACTTTGCCAAAGGCGGCATCTATCAGGGCGCGGGAAAAACAGTCTGCGTACCTGGGCTTAATTGCTATTCGTGCCCCGCGGCATCAGGTGCGTGTCCCATTGGGTCGTTCCAGTCGGTGGTAGGTTCATCCAAGTTCAACTTCTCCTACTACGTCACCGGTACGCTCATTTTGCTTGGCGTGCTGCTGGGACGCTTTGTATGCGGGTTTTTGTGCCCGTTTGGCTGGCTGCAGGAACTTCTACACAAGATTCCCGGCAAAAAGCTATCAACGAAAAAGCTCAAGCCGCTCACGTACATCAAGTATGCCGTGCTGCTGTTTGCCGTGGTGCTGCTGCCCGTCTTGGTGGTCAACGATGTGGGCATGGGCGACCCGTTCTTTTGCAAGTACATCTGCCCACAGGGCGTGCTCGAGGGTGCGATTCCGCTGTCCATCATGAATACGGGAATCCGCTCCGCGCTGGGAAAGCTCTTTACCTGGAAGCTCGCGATTCTCATTGCGGTTGCGGTGCTGAGCGTTTTGTTCTATCGCCCCTTCTGCAAATGGATTTGCCCGCTCGGTGCATTCTATGCGCTCATGAATAAGGTGTCCCTACTGGGGATTCGGGTTGACGCATGCAAATGTGTCTCGTGCGGCAAGTGCTCAAGGGTTTGTCAGATGGACGTTGATGTGGTCCGCGCGCCCAATCATACCGAATGCATCCGGTGCGGAAAGTGCATCGGGGCCTGTCCTGTCGATGCCATCAGCTATCGCTATGGCCTGGATGTGTCGGCGGAAAAGCTTCCCTTGACCACCGATAAAAAGTAAACAAGCTTCGACAAAACGGAGGAATGACCATGAAGCTTTCTAAGATTGCGGCCCTGTTTATGGTGCCGGTGCTGGCCTTGTGTCTTGTGGCATGTTCGGCACCCGGTGGCAACGCGAGCGAATCTGCGGGCTCCGATTCTAAGATCGCAGAACTCACTGCGCAGAAGCCGACCAATGCCGACGAGGCCGCCGAGTTGTATGCAAAACTCATGAAAAAGGAGAACGATATCCTTTCGAGTGATAACGCGCTGTGGGAAAAGGTATTCAATGCGGCAAATAAAGAATCGGCAATGATTGAGGACGGTAGCAATTACGGCGATTTCCTGCTCAAGACCATCGACGGTGCCAAGGATGAGTTCACGGCGGATGAGCTCAAGACGCTCAAAGCCGGTGCACAGCAGATCAAGGAGATCGAGGACAAGCTCGAGAGTTTGGAGAAGGAGTTCCCCGGCTGTGGAAGCACGCCGAGCGAAGGCGAGAGCGTCGACGCTTCGGCCGCTGGCATGACGGCTGGTGCCAATGCTTCGAGCGAGGCGACGAAGTTCCCCAGCTTTACGGGCAAGGACCTGGATGGCAACGACGTGAGCAGCGACGAGCTGTTCTCTAAGAACAAGGTCACCGTCATGAACTTCTGGTTC
>URUC01000070.1 GCA_900550965.1 uncultured Collinsella sp.
CAAGGGCCCCTGCTCATCCCGCAACACGACAGACGATGCCTCTACCATTTGAGCGCTATCAAGCCAGCGCGCGCCGCCCTTGGCATCACCCGAGGCTGATGCAATAACCACATAGCGGTCCCCATCCGCACCGTGCTCGTCAAAGCCATAGGTATACCCGCCGGCATCAAACGTTGTCTCCGCCGTGACATACCAAGGAAGATCCACGTCCCCCAGCTGCGCACCTCCCATGCAGTTTGCGCTGTCGAGTTCACAGACGAGGGCTTTGAGACCCGATACGCACTCGTTGTTCTGCGGATCCAATACAAACTTCTCGACCGCCTTGGGCGATATCCACACCACAACGCGATCGGCAGCAGGCGCCACTACAAGGTCCACGTCCTCGTCAACGGGAAACCGGTAGCCCTCAGGCTGCCCCTCCATGGCACGAGCGGTCCCCTTGGCCAACCGCTCAAAACCCTCGATCCCATAGGAAAGCCCGTGAGCGGTCGCAGCAACCTGGGCCCCGTCCTCGGCAAACGCAAATCCCGACACCCAGCAAAGCGCGAAGGTCAAAGCACAGGCGACAAGCATGCGGAATCTATTAAGCACGAAAAGCTCCAAGCGAATACAAGGACGGAGTGAAACACAAAACGACGGAATTATCGCGCCAAGCCGTACTACTCGGAAAGCTCAAAGCCGTACTTAGCCCAAATCTTCTGAGCCTTCTTGTTGGTCAGACAGAAGTCGATGAACGCCTTGGCTTCGTCGGCATGCTCGGAGCTCTCGGCAACGGCACCCGGGTACACGATGGGCTTGTGCGAATCCTCGGGGCACAAGAAGGCCTCCTCGATGCCGTCGTAGCGGAAAATATCGGAGCTGTAGACAAAACCGGCCACGCAGTCGCCTGTGGACACATAGGCGGCGGCGGCACCAACTTTGTCTGCCAGTGCGACCTTGTCGGCGATCTCGGGCGCATACTCGCCGTCGTCGCCCTCGGTGCCAGTGTAGAGGCCCACGGAAGCCAGGGCCTGGTTGGCGTACGTGCCGGCGGGAACGGTCTTAGCGTCGCCAATGGCGATCTTACCGTCCAGATTCGCGACGTCGGCGATGGCCTCGACCATGGTGTCGGAGCCCTCGGCGCGAATGATCACAAGGTCGTTGACGAACATATCCTCACGCGTGTCGGCATCGACGAGCTCGGCGGCCTCAGCGTCGTCCATAGTGCCCTTGGAGGCCGTGATGAGCACGTCGACCGTGGCGCCGGCACGCATCTGCTCGACGAGGTCGCCGGAGCCCTTAAACTGCGCGTCGGCAAAGGTGGTGCCGGTCTGGTCGGTGTAGAGCTCCTGAACCTCGGGCAGAGCCTTCTCGAGCGAGTTGGCGGCAAAGACTTGCAGCTCGACAGCCTTCTTGGACGAGGCCTTAGCGGAGCCGGCATCGGAGCCAGTCGGCTCAGACGTCTTGTTGCCGGAGCAGCCGGCAAGGCCAAGGCCGGCAGCGGCGACAGCAGAGAGCGAGACGAATCCGCGGCGAGAAACCATATCGAACATGTTCAACCCTTTCGAAGGCTACGCCCGGGCGTCCCGCCGCGAGCTTTATTCTGTAATTAGATTATACTTTTGTGCGAATAATGTCAGTGATAAAGATTTCTCGTCTGATAATTTTCTTTTACCAATAACCACGAGACGGCACTCGCTGTCGCTGCATAAGAAAGGCGGAGTGACTCGCAAGGCCGCTCCGCCGCAGGTAAACCGCTTATTTGGCGTGCCCGCCGCCCGCTGTCATCTGAGCCGCATGCTCCAACTGATCCGCTATGGCCTCCCAACTTTCGCGAGCGGCCTTCGTAGAACCGGGAAAGTTTACGACAAGTGTATGACCTCGTTGCATGCAAATAGCGCGCGAGAGCATAGCGCGGTGCGTCTTGGTCATGGAGTACGCACGGATTGCCTCTGCAATACCCGGCACATCGCGGTCGCAGACGGCACGCGTCGCCTCGGGCGTCACATCGCGCATCGAAAGCCCCGTACCGCCGCAAGTGAGCACGACATTGGCGTGGCACTCATCAGCGGCTTCCACAATGGCATCACCAATCTCGCTGGCGTCGTCGCGCACGACCACATGTGAGGCGACCGTCCAGCCCTGCGCCACGATGAGCTCCTCGAGCGCAGCACCCGCCTCGTCCTGAGCAAGATCGCGCGTATCCGAGCACGTCACAATCGAAATCTTCAGCTCCATAGCATTCCTCCTACAACACGGCGCCCTCGGGCAGGTCGACGCGAACAACATCCACGACATCTCCCGCCTTGAGCTCACACGGCCCTTCGTCAATACGCAGCAGGCAGTTGGCCCGCTGCATCGTGCCGAGCAGCGCCGAATTCTGCGTCTTAGCCTCGGTCACCAACAACTCACCGGTCTCGGGGTCGCGCAAAACCGTGGCGCGATCGAAGAAGCGTCGATCTTGGCGCTTCTTCACGCCGTGCGTGAGCGTCGCCTGCTGCACGGGACGCATGCCTTCGGCAAATCCGCGCATCTTACGAATCGCCGGGCGGGCGAGCATCTCAAAGCCCACATACGCCGCCGCGGGATTGCCCGAAAGCCCCAAATACGGCTTGCCCCCAAGCAGGCCAAACGTGATGGCCTTGCCGGGACGCATCGAGATGCGATCGAAGAGCACCTCGCCCTCGCGCCGAACGAGCGCCGTCACGTAGTCGTAATCGCCCGCCGAGGCGCCACCGCTCGTAATGACAAAATCGCACTCTTGCACCGCGCGATGCACGAGCTCGGCGATTGCCTGCTCATCATCGGGAGCGATGCCAAAGAACACCGGGTCAGCACCGGCATCGAGCGCTTCGGCCATCAACGCCGACGAGTTGGAGTCGCGAATCTGCCCGCGCGCCGGCAGCTCACTCGGCGCGACCAGCTCCGTGCCCAGCGAAATAATGCCCACGCGCGGAGCGGCATGGACCTTCACGCTCGCGTAACCGGCGCTTGCTAGCAGGCCGGCGCCCGCAGGAGCCACAACCTCTCCAGCACGCATCACGACGTCGCCGGCATGGGTCTCCTCGGCGGCAGAGCGAACGTTCTCCCCCACCTTGGCCGGCGCCGAGAAGCGAACGTGCGAGCCCTCGTTGCCGTCGCCATCGAGCACCTCGACGATCTCGTATTTCACCACGGCATCCGCACCCTCGGGCACCGGCGCGCCCGTCATGATGCGGACAGTCTCGCCCGGGGCGATTGCGCCCTCAAACACATGGCCCGCGGCCTCGTGTCCGATAACGTCGAGCGTCACCGGCGCCTCACCAGACGCCTGCGCCAAGTCCGCCGAGCGCACGGCATACCCGTCCATGGCGCTGTTAGCAAACGGCGAGATGTCGATATCGGCCACCGCGTCCTCGGCCAAGGGAAGACCGGCGGCCTGCCACACGGGAATCTCGACGAGATCGATCGGAGCAACGTGCGACAGAACAATCGACTGCGCGTCCTCCAGCGGGATAAGCGTCTCTGCCATACACACCTCTTACATGCCACGGCGCGCAACGACGGCGCCGATTCTTTATATTTACTTCAGTATAATCCCCCGCAGTCCGCTCATGACCTGGCCCGCGACCGCGAATACACCTGTCGGCCACGCGCCCTTGGCAACAAATCCGAAACCTGCCAATCGCCTTAAGCCCAGGCCGCCGTCTTATAATGCATGCATTGCAACCAAAAAGAGGACGTTATGGCTTTTATCGATAAACGTGAAAACGCACACGACCCGTCTGATGATACCCGCCAGGACAAGGACGGCAGCACTTTCTCTCCCGCCGACCTGATCATCAGCGGCCGCAACCAGCTAACCCGCTCCGAGCAGCTCTTGGCTGCCGACACGCGCCGCAATGCCCGCAACATGCTCGCGAGCGCCAAGCTGCTCGTGCTCGTAGTTATCGTCTCGCTCGCCATGGGCGTTGCCGCCTGGGCGTTTTTAGCCTCGCTGGATATCGCAACCGATTATCGCGAGCACCATGCGTGGGTTTACGCCCTGCTCCCCGTCGTGGGCGTGGTCACCGCATGGGTCTACAAGAACCACGGTCTTGCCGCCAAACGCGGCAACAACCTGGTCATCGACTCTGCCCTGGGCACACGACTCATCCACGCGCGCATGGCCATCCTCACGTTTGTGTGCTCCACGCTCACACACCTGACGGGCGGCTCGGCCGGCCGTGAGGGCGCCGCGGTACAGATCGGCGGCACCATCGCCAGCAATGTTTCGAACCTCGCCCATCTCAAAAAGCACGATCATCACGACCTGATGCTCGCCGGCATCTCGTCCGCCTTTGGCGCCGTGTTCGGATCGCCCCTTGCCGGAGCTTTCTTTGGCATGGAGATGTGCTTTATCGGCAAGATCGACTACACCGCAGGCATCTACTGCCTCGTTGCCTCGTTTACCGGCTACTTTACGTCACTCGCCCTGGGCACGCAGTATGAGGCCAACGTCATCGCCAGCGTTCCCGACATGACGCCCAGAACGGTCGTTATCGTTGTTATCAGCGCCGTTTTCTTCGGTCTGACGGCACGCCTCTTTGCCTGGTCGGTTCGAACCGTCAAGAGCCTGTACGGTCGCTTTATCACCAATTACCTCGTTCGCGCACTCATAGGCGCACTCGTGGTTTTGGCCGCCTATGCCCTCCTCGACGCCTGGGAGTATGCCGGCCTTTCCACGTGGCTTTCGGGCGCCGGATTTGCCGGCAACACCACCCTCGCCGACGCCGCCATCAAGCTCGTCGTAACGGCGCTCACCCTGGGTGCCGGCTTCCAAGGCGGCGAGGTCACGCCCCTGTTTGGCATCGGTGCGGCGCTCGGCGGATGGATCGGCTGCCTCGCTGGACTCGACCCGAGCTTCATGGCGGCCCTCGGCATGCTCGGCGTGTTCTGCGCCGGCCTCAACGTGCCCATCACCACCTGCATGATGGCCATCGACCTGTTTCATGGAACGGCCGCGGGCTTCTTTGTCATCGTTTCGTTTATTAGCTACCTTGCCGGCGGCCACCGTGGCGTGTATCCCGCACAGCGCATTGTGTCCCCTAAGCGTCGCTCGCTTATCGTGGACGAGGGCCACACGGTGGCAGAGGCTATCGAGCGCCACAACGACCTGATAGAGTAGACGTTAGTATTCGCCGTGCAGCCACAATCGGGGGCAATTCGACCCGAGCGCGACCGCACCGTCACGTCATACGCCGGGAGTCGCCCCATGCACGCAACTGATTTTGGTCGCACACTCATCATCGCCAATCCTGTCGCCCAGTCGGGCGCCGCGCGCGAGGTTGCCGAACGCCTGCAGCGCTTTTTGGATATGACCGCACGCGCATCCCAGTTTGACCTGGTACTGACCGAACGCACGGGGCACGCCAAGGAGCTTGCCGCACAGGCCGAGGGCTATCGCACTGTTATCGCCCTTGGCGGCGACGGCGTGATCCACGAGGTCGTCAATGGGCTCATAACGCTGGATGAATCGGTCCGTCCCGCCCTTGCCGCCCTACCCGTCGGCTCCGGCAACGATTTTGCCCAAACGCTCGGTATCGAAGATTTCTCCGGCAAGGATTTTGGCGCGCTGCTCACCTGTGAGCTGCAGCGTCAGGACATCGGGCGGATTCGCTCATGGAACCCCGCAAGCGGCATCGGCGAGGCGATCGTCGAGTATTACGACCAGACGCTCTCCGTCGGTATTGATGCCGCCATCGGCCTTGGCACCACCGAACTGCGCAAAAAGACCGGTTTGACGGGTGCTCCGCTCTACACCCTTTCGGGACTTGAGCAGTTTGGCCTGCGCTATCGCAACTACCCCATGACAGCCAGCTTTGACGGCGCGCCTGCCGAGCGCGTGAGGGCGATCATCATGGCGATTCAGCTGGGCCCCACGTATGGCTCGGGCTATCGCATCTGCCCCGATGCCGACCCATGCGACGGCGTACTCGACGTCTGCTACGCCTGCGGCCCCGTCCCTCGCGCGATAGCCCTGCCTATGTTCCTTTCGGCCAAGGACGGCCACCATACCAAGTTGCCGCCGGTTCGCATGCGCCGCTGCCGCCGTGCCGAGCTCACCTTTGAGGAGCCAGACTACCCCATCCAAGCCGACGGCGAGCCCATCGTCGCCTCGCGCATCGAGGTGGACATCCTTCCCGCCGCCCTCGAGATCTGGCACCCAACCCGCTAACCCCCCATAAGTTGCGGTGAAATAGGGACTGTTTATGCAGGTAAAGACACAAAACAGTCCCTATTTCACCGCAACTTATGGGGAGGCTATTCGTCGCTGCCCGGCTTGCGACGGTTGGCCTTTTTAATGGCGTTGAAGTGCTTGTCATTGAGCCTGCGCTGGCGAGAGCGCTGAGGCACCTTGGTCTTTACGCGTCGGCGCGGTGGACGCCCGCGACGCTCAAGCTCAGCACGCAGCTTACGCAGGCAGCTACTACGGTTTTGGAACTGACTGCGGCTCTCGCGCGCCGTCACGGTAATTCCCGAAGGGATATGTTTCATGCGCACCGCCGAGTCCGTCGTGTTGACGCCTTGTCCGCCCGGACCTGTCGCGCGAAACACCTGCACCTCGCAATCGCGCGCCAACTCCTCGGCCGACATCTCGGCATAGCGCGCATACTCGCGCCATCCCATCTTGTTCTCATCCATATCAACACCTCCCCTCATACAAAAAATGTGACAAAGGGACGGTCCCTTTGTCACATCGCATACCAATCGCTTGTGTTACGCGCTTAGGCGAAGGTGATCTCGCCGGTATCGCAGTCCATATCGGCGATACGAGCCAGGCTCTCAACGCGGAAACCGCGCTCGCGGAGCTTATCGCCACCGCCCTGGAAGCCCTTCTCCACCGCAATGCCAATGCCGGATACCTCGGCACCTGCAGCCTCGCAGATCTTGATAAGACCCTCGAGCGCGCAGCCGTTGGCCAAAAAGTCGTCGATGATCAGGACCTTGTCGCCCTCGGACAGGAAGCGCTTGCCGACGATGACCGGGTACTCCTTCTGCTTGGTAAAGGAGTAGATGGTCGTGGCATACTGCTCGCCGTCGAGGTTGATGGACTGCGCCTTCTTGGCAAAGACCACCGGCACGCCGCCAAAATGCTGAGCCGCGATGCAAGCCATGCCAATGCCCGAAGCCTCAATCGTCAGGATCTTGTTGATCTCGACGCCCTCGAACAGACGGGCCCACTCGGCACCCATGTGGTCAAACAGCTCAACGTCGCACTGGTGGTTGAGGAAGGCATCAACCTTAAGGACGTTACCGGCCTTTACGATGCCGTCATGGCGAATACGATCCTCAAGCTCCTGCATGGCGCAACCCCTTCTCGCGGCAACGATACCGCGCGATTAATAAACGTTGTTCGATAGTCTACCACGGACCAACCCCCGCCCGCCCCACAAGCCGCATCGCACCACAAACCAGTCTTTTTGGGACGGTGCGAATCGTGGCAGACAGCCTCCCAACACGCTAATGGCGGGCGCGCATCCTCACCAAACGCACCATGGCGAGCGCAAAGCCCACAGCGGCCACAGCCATCAACACATAGAACACCGAACGAAAACCAAACAAGAACACATCCGGACGGCCTGCAACGAAACTGGTCACGGCCTCGCCCATCGCCACGCTCATCTGCCCATACAGGATATTCGACGCCACCGTAATGCCGAATGCCATGCCAGCGTAGCGCGCCAAACTGCCCAAGCTGCCCGCAAAACCGAGCGCCTCGCGCGGGGCCGAACCCATATACAGGGAGTTGTTAGGGCTTTGGAAAATCGACGTACCGAGCGACATAAATGCGACGCAGCACACGATCACAAGGATGGAGGAATGCTCGTTGAGCGTGCTCACCGCAAAGAGACCGCACACGTACACACCCAGGCCGACTGCCGTGGGGCCCTCGCAGCCAACACGGTCCGAAACCGTGCCCGAAAGCGGGCCGATAAAGGCATTCACCATCGGCAGCGCCAAAAAGAGTAGCCCAGAGATGTCAGAACCAAAGCCGTGGGCGTCCTGAAAATAGAACGGCAGAATAAACTCGGATGCGCCAATGCCAACGAACACGATGAGCATGCAGGCAAGGTTGATAGTGAAGGCCGAATTTGCAAAGCAGCGACGAGCGGCCTCGGCAAGGGACATGGGGCGCTCGCCGGCCTCCGGCTTAACATGCGGCAGCGTGTAAAGCCCCACGATAAACGAGATGACGCCAATAGGCAGGTTGATGAGGAAGATACTCTCCCAGGGAAAGCTTGCCACCAGCATGCCACCGAGCACGGGGCCACACATCATGCCGAGGGCCACGAAGGTCGCGAGAATACCCATGGCACGACCTCGTTCGCGCGCCGGAAACGACTCGGTGATGATACCCATGTTGTTAGCCATGGCCGCTGCGCAACCGATGCCCTGAACAATGCGTGCCAGGATAAGAACCTCGAGCGAGGCCGAAAGGCCGCACAGCAGCGAACCGACCGAAAAGACGATGACGCCCAGCTGGAACACATTCACCTTGCCGCGCACGTCACCCAGACGGCCAAACGGCAACATAGCCACGCATGTCGCAAGCAGATACACCGAACTCACCAGCTGAATGCGGTCGAGGCCCACGCCCAGCTCCTTTTGCATCACGGGCAGCGCCACGGTCACGACGGTCGAATCCAGACACACCATAAACGTCATGATGAGCACGGTAAACAGAATCGCCCATTTGTTCTTGCCATGGGTATCGCCCTCTAGGGCAATGTGCTCGCGGCGCAGCTGCTCTGCGGTTTTCTCCATATCCATCCTTTCGAGTGGCCCAACGCAAAAAACGGGGCCCCAATCGCCTGCAAACAGTCGCGATTGGGGTCCCGCCTACGGAATCGGAACGAAAGGTCGCCGAAGCTTTCTGCCAGCATCGGCGCCTTGTGCGAACGCTAGCCTAGCACTGCTCGAGCGCCTGCTCAAGGTCGGCAATCAAATCGGCCGTGTCCTCGAGGCCGCACGACAGGCGCACCATGTCGGCGGAGATGCCACAGGCGATGAGCTCCTCATCGTTCATCTGGCGGTGCGTGGCATTAGCGGGATGCAGGCAGCAAGTGCGGGCATCTGCCACGTGCGTGGCGATCTGGGCAAGCTTAAGGCTCTTCATAAAGGTCTCGGCCGCCGCGCGACCACCGTTAAAGCCAAAGCTCACAACACCACAGGTGCCGTTGGGCATGTACTTCTGAGCCAGGTCATAGTACTTATCGCCCTCCAGGCCCGGATAGCTCACAAAGCGCACCTTGGGATGGCTCTGCAGGAACTTGGCAACGGCCAGGCCGTTCTCGCAATGACGCGGCATACGCACATGCAGGCTCTCGAGCGAGCTGTTCAGGAAAAACGCCGCTTGCGGGTTCTGCATGGGGCCGAGGTCGCGCATGAGCTGAGCGGTTGCCTTGGTAATGAAGGCACCCTCGCGACCGAACTTCTCGGCATAGGTCACGCCGTGATAGCTCTCGTCGGGCGTGGTGAGACCCGGGAACTTGCCTGCATGGGCCATCCAGTCAAACTGGCCGTGGTCGACGATCACGCCACCCAGGTAGGCCGCATGCCCATCCATGTACTTGGTGGTAGAGTGCGTGACGATGTCGGCGCCCCACTCAAAGGGACGGCACATCACGGGCGTCGGGAAGGTGTTGTCGACCATCAGCGGCACGCCGTGGTCATGCGCGGCCTTGGCAAAGCGCTCAATATCGAGCACGGCAAGGGCGGGGTTGGCAATCGTCTCGCCAAAGACGAGCTTGGTATTGGGCTCAAAGGCTGCCTCCAGCTCCTCATCGGTGCAGTCGGGGGCGACAAACGTGCAAGTCACGCCCATGCGGCCCATGGTGTGGGCGAGCAGGTTATACGTACCGCCGTAGATAGCAGAGCTCGCGACCACGTGATCACCGGCACCGGCCACGTTAAAGATCGCGAGGAAGTTCGCGGCCATGCCCGAACTCGTGAGCATCGCAGCGGTGCCGCCCTCCATCTCGCAGATCTTGGCGGCAACCAGATCGCACGTGGGATTCTGCAGACGGCTGTAGAAGTAGCCCGACTCCTCCAGGTCAAACAGCTTGCCCATGTGCTCGGACGTGTCGTATTTCCACGTGGTGGACTGGTAGATGGGCACCTGGCGCGGCTCCGCGTCGCCCGGGTGATAGCCGCCCTGAACACATGTAGTACCGATGGTCTGCTCGCTCATATCCAACTCCCTTACTTGGGTTTTGTTTTTATTCGGTTCACGATACCGCTACCCCGCACCCCTCTCAACCC
>URUC01000071.1 GCA_900550965.1 uncultured Collinsella sp.
TCGCCTGCGAGCGGCGAAATGCCGGGTCGCCGCGCTCGATGAGCAAGGGCTTAAGACCTGCTTCGGCGAGCGTAAGCGCAGCGAAAAGGCCGGCGCATCCGGCGCCGACAACGACAGGGCGTTCTTGAGGTGCGTCGGAGGCGGGGGAGGGGAATGAAGGCTCATCGTCTTCTATCGCGCGTACGCGCGAGCGGTCACGCTCGACAACGCTGTCGACTGCTTCTCGCTCGAGGTGGGGACTAGTCAGCTCAACACGAAAGCCCAGGATAAAATGGACGTCTCGTTTTTTGCGAGCGTCGATTGACTTGCGGTGGAGCTCGATGGACTTGATTTCGGAGTCCTTGCAACGTAGGACGCGCTTGGCGACTCGCTTGCCAACAATGAGACAGGCATTTTCATCGCCGGCTTCATCGAGCGACGCGTTGACTTGGGTGATTTCGATCATCGAGGTCTCCTTAGAGGCAAGAAAGAGGCCGTCCGGTATTCCAGACGGCCCGAATGCGTTTTTGATTATAGACTGCGCGGCTACAGGCTGCTTGCAGCGCGAATGCCCGAGATCCAGGCCCACGCAAGGTTAAAGCCTCCGCAATCGGCGTCGATGTCGAGCGCTTCACCGCAAACGTAAAGCGGAGCGTCGACAACGCTGCGCGCGCGTAGGCTGGGTGTTGAGATACTCTCGACAGATACGCCACCACGCGTGACCTGCGCTGAGCGCTCCTCGGCTGTTCCCTCGACGAGCAACTTAAAGTGCTTGAGGATCGAGACCAGATGGATGACATCGTTGGAGCCTGGATGGCACTGCTCGAACGCTGTGCAGACGACGCGGGAGAGTTGCGGGGCGAGCATGCCGTCGAGCCAACGGGGATCGCGGGGTGAAAAGTCACCGAACAGCTCAACGCGCCGGTTGAGCATATCGAGCAACTCGTCTTTGGAGAGGTCGGGGAAAACGTCGAGCAGGATCGTATCGCCGTGCTGGATACGACGAGAGAGGTTGAAGACAGCGACACCCGAGATACCGAAGGTTCGAAACAGCACTTCACCGTCTTCGTGCCAGAGCTCATTATGATTGCGGGCGAGCGTCAAGCGGGCACGGACGCGCAGGCCATCCAACGTCTTGAGTGCCGCTCGATCGCCAACGACCGTTGCCGATACGGGGCAGAGGATGGGGCGCAGCGAAGTGAGGGGAAGGCGAAACGTATCGGCGATACCGGTGGGGTTGCCGCCCGTAGCGATAATTACGGCATGTGCCTGCAGGGCCTCGTTCTTGCGAGGGACATCGGCGAGCGCCTTCCGAAGCGAGCGGAGCTCCGATTTTCGGTCGTCGTGCTTTTTTGCCTTGAGCGCCCGCGCTGGACGGTCTATTTGGAGTGCCCAGCCTTCGGAAGCTTTGTACGCCGAGGCAACGTTGGCTCCGCAGATTAAGGTGATACCTAGGCGGTCGCAAACGCTGAGAAGCGCGTCGCGCACCGATTCGGCGCGAAGGGAGCGCGGGTACAGCCGGCCTTCCTCGGAGGTTGTCATGATGCCCAGCGAGGAGAAGAAACCCATAAGCTCTTGTTCGGGCTGGGGGCCCATGACGGATTCGACGAATGCGGGGTGGTTATACCGCTGAGGATCAATCGATTCGTTGGAGAGGTTGCAACGGCCGTTACCGGTCGCAAGGAGCTTGAGGCCGCAGGCGACATCGCGCTCAACGATGCAGACGCTTTTGCCAGCGCGTGCGGCCGTAATGGCGGCGGCGAGGCCTGAAGCCCCGCCGCCGATTACCAAGACGTCATAGAGGGCGCTCGCGTTCACTTAGGCCTCGTCGGTCTCGTGCGGGGTAATAGCCTCGACGGCAGAGACTGCCTTGGGCAACATGCCATCGGGCAGCGCGGTCTCGACCTCGCCCTTATCGCAGGCCTCGGCGAGTGCCGGATTAATGGGAAGCTGGCCCAAGATGTCGAGGTTATAGCGCTCTGCGACCTCGGGGAGCTTGCTCTTGCCAAAGACCTCGATCTTCTTGCCGCAGTCGGGGCACTCAATATAGCTCATGTTCTCGACAATGCCCAGAATTGGGACGTTCATCTTCTCGGCCATGTTGACCGCCTTGGCGACGATCATCGAGACCAGATCCTGCGGGCTCGTGACGATGACGATGCCGTCGACCGGCAGCGACTGGAAGACGGTGAGCGCGACGTCGCCTGTTCCCGGAGGCATGTCGACCAGTAGGTAGTCGATGGGGCCCCACGAGGTCTCGCTCCAGAACTGCCTAATGGCGCCTGCGATGACCGGACCGCGCCAAAGGACGGGGTCGGTCTCGTTTTGGAGCAGCAGGTTGGAGCTCATGACCTTGACGCCGTGCTCGGAGATTTCGGGCAGCATAAGGTTGCCAAGGGCATGGACGTGGCGTCCACTCATACCGAACATCTTGGGGATAGAGGGACCGGTGATGTCGGCATCGAGGACGCCGACCTTGTGGCCGTGACGGGCAAGCTCGGTGGCGATGGCACCGGTGACAAATGACTTGCCGACACCGCCCTTGCCGGAAAGCACGGCGATGACGCGCTTGACCTCGGACAGCGTGTTCTCCTCAAATTGCGACGGCGACGTTTGTCCGCCGGCGGCCTGTGCGTGTTCGCAACCCATGTATGACTCCTTTGTATATGCTGGGGCCGGGGCCCCGCGATGTGACACGAGCGTCATTGTACCCTCGTTTGCGAGCGGGAGTCATTTGCGATGCGTTTGGGCCGAGCGTGCTTGCAATACGATGGGCCCAAGCGAATGGGCGGGCTTACTGAACTTTGCTGGCGAACTCGAGGTATTGCATGCGCTGCAGCTTGTCGATCGTCGAGGCGTAGGGGCTGTCTTTCGATTCCAAGTCGTAGCGCAGCCCGTCGGCACCGAGATAGCCGGCGACATTGATGGTGGGCACATCTGACCTTGTCGCAAGCTGGGCCTTTTGGTAATTGGTGAGCGGGGCGCCGATCTTATTAAGGGTAATGGCTGCAATCTCGTTTGCCCCGACGGTGTCGTAGACGTTGAGCTCGGTATTGCCGGCGATCTCATAGTTAGCCCAGACGAGATATGTCGACTGATAGATACGGAAAGCGTGGCTTGCCGTATCTTCCTGAGGGTACAGCTCGTCGTTGAGAGTCGTTGCGGCGCTCGGCTGATGGTCGCCAAAAAAGACAAGAACAACCGGTCTGCCGATATTGCGGAGCTCGTTGATAAAGTACTCGAGGTCCCGGTCGGATGCGTTGATGCAGGTGAGATAGGTGTTGAGCGCGCTGTTGGCGCCTTCGCTGGCTCCCTCGACCCAATAGTTTGTCAGCTCTTCGGCGGGAACGGTGCCATAGTCGTAGCCGCCGTGATTTTGCATCGTGACGTCAAAGATGAACTGCGGCGCTTCGTCGGTTCTAAGCAGGTCGAGTATCTTGTCGTAGGTGACGTAGTCGCATACGCCGGCATGGTAATAGGGCGCACCTTCGAAATCGCCGATTGAAAGAAAGTCTCCAAAGCCCAGCTGCTGATAGATTTTATCTCGATGGTAGTTGACGGGGTTTTGCGGGTGCATAGCGGTAGTGGTATACCCAAGCTCTTTAAGGTCCTTTGCCAGGCTGTTTACGCCATTCATCTGATACAGCTGATAGGGGATCTTGCCTAATCCGACAAAGGCCGTTGTCGCTCCGGTCAAAAATTCGAATTCGGAGTTCGCCGTTCCGCCACCGGCGACCGAAGCGAGCATGGTGCCGCGAACAAGTGTGTCGGGAAGCGAGTTGTAGAATGCGGGGCCGGAGTACCCGGCCGCCTGGAGCTGCTCAAAGCACGAAAGGTCGCTAAAACTCTCGTTCATGACGGCAACAATCGTCGGCTTGATTTCATTGAACTGGGCAACGGCCGCCGCGCGCTGTTCGCTCGAGCCATATGTGCTGTCGTAGACGGCGGCGAGCTCCTGCTCGATGCTCTGCGCCTCATCGGGCGTATAGTCTTCGGGCTTCTCAATGGGCAACTCGTTGACCATTTCGGTGAACGAAGTGATAAAACCCTGAGACGCATACGTGGTGATGGGCTGCCAACGGTCAAATCCAAAATCCAGCGCCTGCTCCAAGTCGATGTTGGAAAAGCCTGAGAGCCCCACAACGGTCACTAGCAGAAAAGCACAGAGGTTAGCGGCGATAGCGGGGAAGACATGGGTGGGCGTACGGAGCTTTCGCGGTCGGATGAGCGAAAGAAGCCCCAGGGAAATCTCCAGCAGGGCGAGAGAGGTTACGATTCCGGCGGTAAAGGTAAACTCGTATCCCTCGCTCACTTCCATTGCGGTGCCAAGGGCCAAGATATCGCTTGGCAGGATGGCTTCGCCTTTAAACGTTATGACGAAGTGCTCGGCAATGCCAAGGACGCAACAGACGACGGGCACGAGGACCATGACGCCTCCATGACGCTGTCCCAGCAAATAAAGGGAGAGCAGAACCGTCGCGAGCAACCCGACGGAAAACCCGAATGAGTTGGCGGGAATGCGATAGAACGTTTCGTTGCAGGCAATTTCGATTGAAACGAACGAGAGCGCTGAAACAGCGGCGATGACAAGGATGTCGCGGCAAATACAGGCAACCGTTCCCGTCGCAAGGTCGGTTTGGTCGATAAGTCCCGAAACCAAGGGCTCGACAAGAAGCATGACGGCGGCAGCACCGAGCGCCGAATAAGAAAGGACCCATAGGGAGCTGCCCTCATTTACGAGCGATTGATTCGTAATCCATGCAGCTACCACGCCGAGCGGGATGAGGAGCGTCGCGCACCAAAAGACGCGGGCAATGGGTGGCTTTTCGTTGCGTTTGATTGAAAAATACACGCGCACGACGACGGCGGCCACGATAAGGACGGCGATGAATATGGGCAGATTGGCCATGTCGCTCGAAGTGATTTCAAGGGGGATATCTTCGGTCATGGACGTTCCTCTGGTACAGCAAATTAAGTTCAGTATTAGATTACTGTAACCTTTCCACGGCATTTCGAGAAACAAAGCGCCCGATACGCAAAGCTAAAGGTCTGCGAATCTTGTATTACGAACATCTGTGCGCGTCGAGTGCGCTAAACTCATCGGCAGTATGATTCGATGCAATAGGAGGCAAGGAGCTTCCATGTCTGATTCCTCTATCGTTATTCGCGGCGCTCGTGAGCACAACCTCCGTGATATCGATGTTTCCATTCCGCGTGACCAACTCGTGGTCATTACCGGTCTTTCTGGCTCGGGCAAGAGTTCGCTGGCATTCGACACTATCTATGCCGAGGGCCAGCGTCGATACGTCGAGAGCCTTTCGAGTTATGCGCGCCAGTTCTTGGGCCAGATGGACAAACCCGACTTGGATTCAATCGACGGCCTTTCGCCGGCGGTGTCGATCGACCAAAAGACGACATCTAAAAACCCTCGCTCGACGGTTGGCACCGTAACCGAGATTTATGACTATCTGCGTCTGCTGTTCGCCCGTGTGGGCACCCCGCACTGTCCCGAATGCGGCCGCGTCATTGAGCGCCAGACGACCGACCAGGTCGCCGATAAGGTCCTGGCGGCGGGGGAGGGCCGCCGCGCGTTTGTGCTGGCACCGGTGGTGCGCGGGCGAAAAGGCGAGTACACCAAGCTGTTTGAGGACCTTCGCGCCGAGGGCTTTAGCCGCGTGCGTGTCGACGGCGAGGTTCGCTCGCTTGATGACCCTATCGATTTGGATAAGAAATTCAAGCACGATATCGAGGTCGTGGTCGACCGCATCGTGATTCGCGAGAACTCGCTGGGCCGTATTGCCGAGTCCGTTGAACAGGCGACTGCGCTGGCGCACGGCAATGTGAACGTATACTTGCTGCCCGACCGCGACGCTCCCGAGGGGACCGAAGGCGAGTTGCTGGAGTATTCGCTGGCGTTAGCGTGCCCGGAGCATGGACACTCCATCGATGACCTGCAGCCGCGTGATTTCTCGTTCAACGCGCCCTATGGCGCGTGCCCCGAGTGCGATGGCCTGGGCTTTAAGAAGACGGTCGATGCCGAGGCCCTAATCGAAGACCCCTCGAAGTCGATCGCCGACGGGGTCTTTGGCAGCCTGTTTGGCAACTCTAACTACTATCCGCAGATTTTCGCTGCGGTCTGCAAACACTTTAAGGTGAGCGTCGATACGCCGTGGGAGGATCTGCCTCCGCGGGTGTGTCGTGCGTTTTTAGACGGCATGGGCGACCAGAAGATTTCGGTCGACTATCAAAAGCTCGATGGGCGCCGCAGCCAGTGGGACACCAAGTTCTCGGGTGTGCGCAATATCCTGTACGAGCGCTATACCGAGACGACGAATGAGAACACCAAGGCGCGCTTGGAGAAGTACATCCGCGAGGAGCCGTGCTCGAGCTGCCACGGCGCTCGTTTGCGCCCCGAGATGCTCGCCGTCACCGTGGGCGGCAAGTCCATTTACGAGGTTTGTTGTCTGTCGTGCCGTGAGTCGCTCGAGTTTTTTGAGGGCCTGGAACTCACCGAGCGCCAACAGTTTATCGGCGGGCGCATCGTCAAGGAAATCCTGGAGCGCTTGCGTTTTCTGGTCGATGTCGGACTCGACTATCTGACCCTCGATCGTGCCTCGGCGACGCTTTCCGGAGGCGAGGCCCAGCGCATTCGCCTGGCAACGCAGATCGGCGCCGGCCTCATGGGTGTCCTGTACATTTTGGACGAGCCATCGATTGGCCTCCATCAGCGCGATAACGAGCGCCTGATCAAGACGCTTGAGCGCCTACGCGATATCGGCAATACCGTCATCGTCGTCGAGCATGATGAGGATACGATTCGTGCTGCCGACTATGTGATCGACATGGGCCCCGGCGCGGGCGTGAACGGCGGACACGTGGTCGCCGCGGGAACGCCTGCCGATATCATGGCGTGCCCCGATTCGATGACGGGTGCCTACCTGACCGGCAAGCGAATGATTCGGGTTCCCGATGAACGCCGCAAGCCCGGTCGCGGCTGCCTTAAGATCACGGGCGCCCGCGCCAACAACCTCAAAAACGTTACCGCCAAGATCGAGTTTGGTACGCTTACGGTCGTTACCGGCGTGTCGGGATCGGGTAAGAGCTCCCTGGTTACCGACACCATCGCACCTGCCCTTACGAATGCCATTCACCGTTCGACGCGCCCTGTGGGTCCGTATAAGAAAATCGAGGGCATCGAGTGTATCGATAAGGTTATCGATATCGACCAGTCGCCGATTGGTCGCACGCCGCGTTCCAACCCTGCTACGTACATTGGCCTGTGGGATGATCTTCGCGCGCTGTTTGCGAGTACGCCGGAGTCGAAGGCGCGTGGCTACTCGCCGGGACGTTTCTCCTTTAACGTGAGCGGCGGTCGCTGCGAAGCATGCAAGGGCGACGGACAAATTAAGATCGAGATGCACTTCCTTCCCGATATCTATGTCCCCTGTGAGGTCTGCGGCGGCAAACGCTATAACCGCGAGACGCTTGAGGTCACCTACCGTGGTAAGACCATCTCGGACGTGCTCGACATGAGCGTCACCGAGGCACTGGCCTTCTTTGGGAATATCCCGCAGATTAAGCGCAAGCTCCAGACGCTGTACGATGTAGGCTTGGGCTACGTGAGCCTGGGCCAGCCCGCCACGACGCTCTCGGGCGGCGAGGCGCAGCGTGTGAAGCTCGCCAAGGAGCTTCATCGACGCCAGACGGGCAAGACGTTCTATATTTTGGATGAGCCGACGACCGGCCTTCATTTTGAGGACGTCCGCCAGCTGCTCGATGTGCTGCAGCGCTTGGTCGATGCGGGCAACACGGTGCTGGTGATTGAACACAACCTTGATGTCATCAAGGTTGCCGACCGCCTGATCGATATGGGCCCCGAGGGCGGTAACGGCGGCGGAACCGTCGTGGTTTCGGGCACACCGGAGCAGGTTGCGGACTGTCCGCAAAGTTATACGGGCAAGTTTTTGGCGCCGTTGCTCAGGCGTGACCGGGAGCGTCAGGCTCAACTTGATGCTCAATAAATAGGCGATTCAGTTTATGGGCGCCATCGACTCCCTGTGATTCGATGGCGCTTGCTGTGTCGAAGTGACGTATGCAGCCGAATTGGACATATACTTAATCCTTACGTCCGAATGCGAGGGAAAGGATATGCCATGGCAAAGGCTGTAAAGACGCCAAAAACCAATGCGATGCGCGAGCTGGAAAGCGCCGGCATTTCCTATGTTCTACATACGTACGAAGACGATGGTGATGAGTCGGCGGGCCTGGGGGTCGCGATTTCGGAGCAGCTTGGCGAGGAGCCCGGACAAGGATTTAAGACCTTGGTCTGCGTGACGCCGTCCAACGACCATGTCGTGTGCTGCATCCCTGTTGCCGACGAGCTCGATCTAAAGTCCGCCGCGCGTGCCGCGGGGGAGAAGTCCTTGGCCATGATGCATGTGAAGGATTTGCTTGCGGCGACTGGCTACGTTCGCGGCGGCTGCAGTCCGGTCGGTATGAAAAAACGCTACCGGACGCTCATTGATGAGACATGTGTCCTTTGGGATACCATTTTTATTTCGGGAGGCAAGCGTGGTTATCAGCTTGAGCTTGCACCCGATGATTTAATTGCATTTTGCGGGGCGACGGTCGCCCCGATTACGAGAGAGGACTGAGCGATGCCGCAGGAAGAATTGAAGTGCGGAGCTCATTTTGCAAAAGAATCTGCGCCTCAGACACCCTCATCCGAAGCTTCTTCGTCGCGAGATGGCACTGATGATATGGGCTCGTCGGACTACTCCACGGTTGGTCGTTCCGCCGGGCTTATGACCATCCTGACCATCGTGTCTCGCGTCACCGGCTTTATCCGCACATGGGCAATGGCGGCCGCTATCGGCATGTCGCTGCTCTCGTCCTCCTATCAGGTCGCCAACAACCTGCCCAATATGCTCTACGAACTCGTGATGGGCGGCATGCTCGTGACGGCGTTTTTGCCCGTGTACATGGGCGTGAGGCGTGAGCAGGGTCGCGAGGCCTCGAACGAGTACGTGGGCAACCTGCTCGGTATTCTGCTATTGGTGCTGGGTGGCATTTCGTTGCTGGGGACCGTGTTCGCTCCGGGCTTTATTTGGACGCAATCGTTCCTTTCGGGTGACGGCGGCAGCATGGATACCGCTGCGTTCATGTTCCGTTTCTTCGCCATCCAGATTCTGTTTTATGGTTTGGGCTCGGTGTTCTCGGGCGTTCTCAACGCACACCGCGACTACTTCTGGTCGACGTTTGCCCCGGTCCTCAACAATGTGATCGTCATTGCGAGCTTTATGGGCTTTGCGCCCGTGTCCGCACAGTTTGGCGAACGTGCCGGCATCATCTTGATTGCGGCCGGTACGACCCTCGGTGTCTTTGTTCAGATGGCTTGTCAGATCCCCGCGCTTGGCAAGCACGGCGTGCATCCCCATATCCATATCGACTTTAAGGACCCCGCACTGCGCCAGACGATTGCGCTCGGTATCCCGACGCTGCTCGCTACGGTGTGCATGTTTGTCTCGACTTCTATCACGAACGCTGCCGCGCTGGTGGTCCAGCCCGAGACCGGTCCTTCCGTCATCGCCTATGCGCGCCTGTGGTACACGCTGCCCTACGCGCTGATTGCCGCCTCGCTTTCGACGGCGCTCTATACCGAGCTCTCTCACGACGCACAGGAGAAGGATTACGACAGCGTTCGCACGGGCATTTCGCGTGGCGTCGCCCAGATGCTGTTCTTCCTGGTTCCGTTCGCGCTGTACCTGATTGTCTTCGCGCGTCCGCTCAACATGATCTACTGCGCTGGCAAGTTCGATGAGTCCGGCGTGGCGCTGGTGTCCGAGTTCCTTGTCTACCTGGCGTTCTCGCTGCCGCTCTACGGCGTGGTCGTGCTGATGCAGAAGAGCTTCTCTGCCTTGCTCGACATGAAGCCCTATAGCCGCTATTGCCTGTATTCCGCCATCGGCCAGGCCGGCTCGGTTCTGCTGTTTGGCGTTGTGCTGGGCTTCGGTATGCCGGCAATCGCGCTTTCGTATGTCGTCGACTACGTGATCTTGGTCGGTTGCTCGCTGTGGTGGCTGCGTCGTCGTCTGCGTGGTCTTCAGGTTAAATCTATCCTGCATGGCGGTTTCTTTGGCCTTTTGCTCGGTGGCCTGGGTGCTGCCGCAGGCGCCGGCGTCATGTGGGCGCTTGAGCACTTTGTCGG
>URUC01000072.1 GCA_900550965.1 uncultured Collinsella sp.
CGTCTCCGAGGCCGGAGTACGGACAGGCGCAGGTGTAGGAGGCCGCACGGGGCGGCTCAGATCGTATGCCGAGCGCGTCGCCCGTCCCAACGCTTCCGCACTCGCAAAACGCTTGGCCGGGTCGAGCGCCATCGACATGCAGACGGCATCGGCAAGTGGAGTGGGAATGCCACGCGCCTCGCATTGCTCGCGCATGTCGAGCCCTGGTTTAGGGTCGACTCCCGTCAAGCAGAAGAACAACAGGGCGCCCAGTGCGTAGACGTCGCTGCGCACACTCGTCTGCCCAAACCCATACTGCTCGGGCGGCGCATAGGGTCGCGTGCCAAACTTGACGGTGTCGGCATCGGCGCCATCGCGCCATACGCGCGCGATCCCCAAGTCGATAATCACCAGCGACGAAAACGTCAGGCCCTCATCGAGCGTACAGTTCGCACCCGTCACGATGATATTCGACGGTTTGAGGTCGCGATGGATCACCGGCGCCGACGTCTCCCCCGCCATTGCAAAACCGGCGTGGAGCTCGCCCACGGCATCGCATAGGGCAGGATACAATTCACGCGCATAATCGGGGGTGGCTCCCAGACGGTCCACCAGCGCCCTGAGCGTCTCCCCTTCGATGTATTCCATAACCACGTTGAGCTCGTCGCCCACACGATGACAATCGACGATTCTGGGCAGGTGCTCAAAACGCCTGCCTGCCCGCTGGGCGGCAAACAGACGCCCGTATGCCCCGCCGATTTGAGCCGAAGCATCGATGCGTTTACGGACAAAGGGGCCGAGCGAACCACCGCCGGTTCCTTCAAAGTACACGAGCTCGGTTGTTTCAACGGACGAGCGCTTAAGTACACGCTCCACGCGATAGCTGTCGTCGCGATCGAGCGACGCCAGATGTTCGGCAAGCGCTGCGGTCAGCTCGTCATCGGAATATGTTGTGGTCTGAGTATCCATAGCCTCCATCATAGCGCAGGGCGCAGACACCCCATGGCATCCGCGCCCCGTTCGTTTGCATCGTTGTTCGGCAGCTCCGCCGGCTCAGATATCAGCCGCTAACTCACCGTCTCCTCGCCAAAGCGATACAGCTCCTCGTTGACCTTTTGGAGGCTGCACCCGCGATCGATGCAAAAGATGATAATCGCATCACGGCGATCCTTGCAGTTGAGGACGCTTACCCCGGCAGCCGTCAGTGCACGGTTGGCCTCTTTGAGCGTCAGCGCCATCGCAAAGGCAATCTGCAGCACCTTATTGCGACTCGGGTGACGCGCACCGGTAAAGATCTGATAGCCGAAGGTCTCATTGAGATCGGCCATACGAACCACGCGCGAGCGCTCCAAGCCCTTTTCCTGCAGCAGCTGCTTCAGGTAGTCCGAAAGCGACGGGGCGGCAAAGTCGTGCTCCCTGATATAGCCATCGATGTTCGGCGCATCGAGAAGCTCATTGAGCAGCTCCTCGGTCAGCTTTTTATCGGGCATACGACTTCACCTCCCCCCAGTGCATGCAACATGCTAAAAACCGCTTACATCCGAACGCTCCCAGCTAGCAACCTGGTCAGGAGACACCGTACCCAGCGCCTCGAACTTCCAGGAGCCGCCCGCCTTCAGATGATTGGTGTTTGCAAGAGCCGTTCCAACCTGGTTGCCATCGGCATCATACAGAACATACTCAATCTGAATGTAGCTCTTTTCCTTGTCCGTGTTATTGGTCAGCGTGCCCGTGATCTTATAGGCAAACTGATTGGAGGTGTCTTCAGCCTCGTCAGCAATGGTATACGGTTCTTGCGGTTCTTTTTGCTCCTCAGCCTGCTGTGTCGCCTCGGCAGGTTTTGCCGAATCGCTCGCAGACGAATCGGTTGAATTGCCACCCATAGAGCCCACGGCACCGACGATAACCAGCACCACGATGACGCCTAGGACAATCTTGCCGATCGGCTTCTTTCCCTCTTTTGCCATTATGCATCCTTCCTATGATCCGGCTACCGCGCCGGCGCACAGCACATCGTAGGAAGGATTGGACTTGAATTCATTAGCTGTGAGCTAAAGTTGCGATAAACGGCCAATGCAGTTATCCGAACGCCGAGCAAACGCACTTTGCACGACCGTCTGCTGGCTGTGTATCAACCCACCGTGACGGATTCCCCGGTAAAGGTGCTCACAAGCAACAGGATAAAGAAAACTAAATAGCTGATGCTCAATAGGTAGGCGACGACTAAAAAGATAGTCCATCCAACATTGGTCTTACCATCGGCACGACGTTGCTCGCGAGAACGGCACAGCCAGACCGTCACGCCAATGGCCACAATCAGCAGCACGAGCGCCGCCGCGGCCAACCCGGCAAGCGCAAACATCACGCCAATGCTCACAGCAATAACCGGAAGCAGCAGCAAGCCACACCCGCATCCACCCGGACTATATACGGAAGACTGTCGGCGCTTCATCGTCACTCCAAGTTAAGCAATCGTTTGTAGACATCGAGGCCCTTGAGTAGGATTTCCTCGTCAAAGAGCATGCTATCGGTATGCAGGGCGCTTGTTGCATAGGCGGGGCAGCCATCCGAATCACTCGGGTTGTCTTGGCCCTCTGGCACGCCCGTGCCCAGCAAGAAGAACACGCCCGGCAGATGCCGCTGATAGAACGCGAAATCCTCGGCGATTAGCAGCGGCTCGTCCACGAGCTGCAATTCGGGCAGAGCGGGCGCGATTCGGGCAAACAGCTCGGGGTCGTTGTCGACCGGCGGATACCCTTCAGCAAAATCGAGATCGTACGCGCAGCCCGTTGCAGCACACGCCTCATCGAGCACGCGGCGCACGCCCTCTCGCGCACGGTCGAACATATCGTCCGTAAACACGCGCAGACTGCCGGCCACGTGGGCCTCCCCCGCCACCGCGTTGCAAACCGTACCGGCCCGCAGCAGACCAAACTTACCGATACAGGGCTCGTCGGCGCCCAACTCGTCCATCAGCTCGCGCTCGGCAACCAAAAACTTCGCTGCCGCCAATGCGGCATCGTGCGACTCCTCGACCGGTACGCCATAGGTCTTGGCGATATGGATGCTCATCCCGTGAATGTGCACATGCGTCTCGCTCGAACGCGCTAGCAATGGACCGGGACAGCTCGCCAGCGTGCCGGCGGGAAGGTCGGGCCACACGTGAAAGCCAAAGATACGGTCGGCACCATAGCGCTCGAACACACCGCTCTCGCATACCGTCTTGGCACCACCGGTCGTCTCCTCGGCCGGCTGAAACACAAAGAGCACATTGCGCTTAATGGCGCCCGGCTGCTCACGGATCGTACGGTCGACAAAGGTTGCCGCCGAAAGCGCCATGGCCATGTGCCCATCGTGCCCGCAAGCGTGCATCTTGCCGGGATGAGACGAGGCGAAAGCCGCGCCCGTCGCCTCCACAATGGGCAGCGCATCCATGTCGGTGCGAATCGCCGTGGCATGCGCGGCACCAACGCCAGCGTCGAAGAAAGCGCAGACGCAGCTGGGACACGGATGGGCCACCTCGCAGGCGAGCGGCGCCAACACACCCTCGATATAGGCGATCGTCTGCGGAAGATCGAAGTCGAGCTCCGGGATCCTGTGCAAGTCGCGCCGATAGCGGCGGAGTTCTTGGAGCTCGGTCATAGAGGTTCCTTTCATGGGTGCGCGTCGATTGCCATCTATTGTGCCGCAAGATTGCCACACCCTTATTTCCAGCATATCCCTGCATTTTTTAAACGTTATATACGAATACTCTTGTTTGGTAAAGTGCAACGTGGTAGGGTCGTTACCACTTGATAGAGGCGCGGGCACGAAGAGCCGCGGGCGAGCCGGCAGGCTTTGACCCCGCGGGGAGGCGAAACCCGCCGAACTGGGTTTTTCGGGCACGAACAGCCTGGTGGGCCTGCGGGAAACACCCGCAGGACTGTCTGCAGCAATGCGGGAGCGCTATCCGGACATTGGGTCCACGCTATGCGGATTCGATGCGCAGGTAGCGCCGTCTGGATAGCGAGGTTTACGGGACATGTCATTGACTCCCAACGAGGCATATGCGGCCAAGCAGCCGTTTGTGGACAAGGAGACGCTCGAGCATATCGTCGAGCAGTTCCCCACGCCGTTTCACCTATACGACGAGGCGGGCATCCGCCGCAACATGCAAGAAGTGCGCGACGCCTTTGCATGGAACCCGGGCTTTAAGGAATACTTTGCCGTCAAGGCCAATCCCAACCCGGCGCTCATCTCCATTCTCAACGAATACGGCTGCGGCTGCGATTGCTCGAGCTATACCGAGCTCATGATCGCCCGCTCGCTGGGTATCACGGGACACGACATCATGTTCTCGTCCAACGACACGCCGGCTGCCGACTTTGAGCTCGCCGACAAGCTGGGCGCCATCGTCAACTTTGACGACATCAGCCACATTGAGTTCTTTGAGCGTGTCGCGGGGCCCATCCCCAAGACAGTCAGTTGCCGCTTTAATCCGGGCGGCTTGTTCCAGCTCTCCAACGGCATCATGGACAACCCGGGCGACTCCAAGTACGGCATGACCACCGAGCAGCTCTTCGAGGCCTTTCGCACGCTCAAGGCCAAGGGCGCCGAGGACTTTGGCATCCACGCATTCCTTGCCAGCAACACCGTCACCAACGACTACTACCCCAAGCTCGCGCGCATCCTCTTTGAGCTTGCCGTGCGCCTGGAGCGCGAGACCGGCGCACACGTCGCCTTCATCAATCTATCCGGCGGCGTCGGCATCCCCTACCTGCCAGAGCAGCAGGCCAACGACATTCACGCCATCGGCGAGGGAGTGCACGCGGCATACGACGAGATCCTGGTTCCCGCCGACATGGGCGATGTGGCCATCTTCACCGAGATGGGCCGCTTTATGATGGGCCCCTACGGCTGCCTGGTCACCAAGGCCATCCACGAAAAGCAGATCTACAAGGACTATATCGGTGTCGACGCAAGCGCCGTCGATCTGATCCGCCCTGCCATGTATGGCGCCTACCACCACATTACAGTGATGGGCCAGCCGGGTGGCTCCGACAAGACCGCGGCGCCTGTCACAAACACGTACGACATTACGGGCAATCTGTGCGAGAACAACGACAAGTTCGCCATCGACCGCGAGCTACCGCAGATCGACATGGGCGACGTGCTCGTGGTCCACGATACCGGCGCGCATGGTTACTCCATGGGCTACAACTACAACGGCCGTCTGCGCTCCGCCGAGGTGCTGCTGCGCCCCGATGGCTCGGCCGACCTCATCCGCCGTGCTGAGCGCCCGGGCGATTACTTTGCCACGCTCGACGTGCTGCCGAGCGGCCGAGAGCTGCTGGCCAAGTCGCGCGCCGAAAGTGCCCGCCGTCGCGCCCAGGACGAGCGTCTGGCCGTCGCCGCTCAGTGGAACAAACGCATCCAGATCGCGGAAGCGAAGGAGAAGAACATGGACATCCGCAACCTCGAGGGCTCAATCGTCGCCCTTGTCACGCCGTTTAAAAAGGACGGCAGTGTCGACTTTGACGCACTCGAGCGCCTTATCGATTTCCACCTGCAAAACGGCACCGACGCCATCCTCACCCTGGGCACCACCGGCGAGAGCGCCACGATGACCGATGACGAGGACAACTCCGTTGTCGCCGCGGTGGTCAAGCATGTTGCAGGACGCGTCCCCGTCATCGCCGGATCGGGCTCCAACTCCACGCAGACTATGCTCACCAAGTCGCTCACCTATCAGGGCCTGGGCGCCGACGGCCTGCTGCTCATTACCCCCTACTACAACAAGTCCAACGAGGAGGGCATCTACCAGCACTTTAAGGCCGTTGCCGATGCCGTAGATATCCCCTGCATCCTGTACAACATCCCCGGCCGCTGCGGCTGCGGCATCAGCGAGCGCAACGTAGAGCGCTTGGCCGCGCACCCCAACATCATGGGTATTAAAGAAGCCTCGGGCAACGTCGCCTACGCGGCCAAGATCGCCCACCTGCTGTCCGATGACTTCCGCATGTACTCGGGCGAGGACGCCCTCACCGTGCCGCTCATGAGCCTGGGCGCCTCGGGCACCATCAGTGTGTGGGCCGATGTTCAGCCGCAGCTCGTGCACGACATGTGCCGCGCCTATCTGGACGGCGACGTAGCGCGCGCCCGCGATATCCAGATTGCCGGCCAGCCGCTCATCAATGCCCTCTTTAGCGAGGTCAACCCCATCCCCGTCAAGGAAGCGCTCGCCCAGATGGGTATGATCGAGGCAAACTACCGCATGCCGCTGTGCCCCATGGCCAACGACACGCGAGCCGCACTTACCGATGCTCTGAAGGGAGCTGGTCTGCTTGATTAAGACCGTCATTATGGGAACGGGCCGCATGGGCTCGCTCATCCGCACTACCGCCGAGGGCATTGTCAACGCCGCTGGAGAGCCCGTTTTTGACATCGTCGCCCAGATCGGCTTCGACTTGTCCGAGCTCGAGAGCGCACCGACGGCCGATGTAATCATCGACTTCTCGAACGTCGTGACCTTCGACGCCGTCGTCGCCTATGTCGAGCGTACAGGCGCCGCATTGGTCTCGGGCACCACGGGCTACACACCCGAGCAGATGATACGCCTGCGCGAGCTGGGTCAAAACGCCCGCGTCATGCACTCCGGAAATTACTCCATCGGTATCGCAGCTCTGCGTCATCTGGTAGCACAGGCCACACGCGAGCTGCCCGGCTTTGACTGCGAAATCGTCGAGACGCACCATAACCAAAAGGTCGACGCCCCCAGCGGCACTGCAAAGCTGCTGCTCGACGCCGTGGTCGAGGCCGAGCCTGAGGCTGGCTATCATCCTGTCTACGGTCGCGAGGGCATGTGCGGCGCGCGTGACCCCAAGGAGATCGGTATGCACTCGCTGCGCGGCGGCACCGTCGCCGGCGTGCACGAGGTAAGCTTCTTTGGCCAGGACGAGGAAGTCACGCTTAGCCATCGCGCCACAAGCCGCCAGATTTTTGTCAACGGCGCTCTGGCCGCCGCTCAAAAGCTCGTCGTCCGCGACCCCGGCTTCTACACCTTCGACCAGGTCATGTTCGCCTAACCAGTTACCTACCGTACCCACGCAAAGGAGAAACAGCATATGAGTAACGCAGCCGAGATGGATGCCCAGGAGATTATCAATTACATCGCCACCGCGCCCAAAAAGACGCCCGTCAAGCTGTATGTGCGCGAGAAGCCCGGCATGAAGGTCCAGTGGGGCAATGCGCACGTCTACGGCGGCCGTCGTGGCAAGACCGTCTTTGGCGACTGGGAAGAGCTCAAGGCCATCCTCGATGCCAATGCCGACTCCATCGACTACTACGATGTGGAGAACGACTGCCGCAACTCTGCCGTGCCCATGCTCGACCTTAAGGGCATCAATGCCCGCATCGAGCCGGGCGCAATCATCCGCGACCGCGTCGAGATCGGCGACCGCGCCGTCATCATGATGGGCGCCATCATCAACATCGGCTCCGTTATCGGCGAGGGCTCCATGATCGACATGGGCGCCGTGCTGGGCGGCCGCGCCACCGTGGGTAAGAACTGCCACATCGGCGCCGGCACCGTGCTGGCAGGCGTTGTGGAGCCCGCCAGCGCCACGCCCGTCATCATCGAGGACGATGTCATGATCGGCGCCAACGCCGTGGTCTTGGAGGGCGTGCACGTAGGCAAGGGCGCTGTCGTTGCCGCCGGCGCCGTGTGCGTCGAGGATGTCCCCGCCGGTGCCGTCGTGGCCGGCGTCCCCGCCCGCGTTATCAAGATGCGCGACGAGAAGACCGACAGCAAGACCGGTCTCGAGGAAGGTCTGCGCCAGCTTTAATAGTTACGGCGTTTTACCAAACGCCGTAACGACTCGACGCTGCAAACGCCCCAGAGCGGCAATCTGACGTTCAATCGTCGGGCATGACCAAAAGGTCAATGCCCTCCTCTTTCACGTCACCTTGCTCGCTCTGGGGCGTTTTCGCTGACTTATGCTCAACCAGTAGCGTAATTAAGCCCCAAGTAAAAAGGCCGAAGCCCTCATCCGAGGCTTCGGCCTTTGTTTTTCTGCAGCGTCCAAGAGCAGTTTATCGGTTCTCGATGCTGCCGATGTTTTTGAGCTCGATGGAGATGAGGCCGTTGGGCTCGTTGACGAACTCGATATACTCGGAGTTCGAGCCCATCTCGGCCGGAAAGCTGATCTCGATGCCCGTATCGGTACGAATCTTGTGGTTGCGCACGGTCGCGCGTTCGACCTGCTTGCGCTCCACGGGCACACGCTCAGGCACCTTCTCCTCAGTCAGTGCCGCGCGCACGCTCTCCTTGATAACCGGTTCGTCCTCAAAGACCTCATCGACGATATCCCAGGGCGGCAGCTCCTCGTCATCCTCGACTTTCTCGGCGACGGCAGCCTTAACCTTGGCGAGCGCCACGGCCGTATTGGCACCGTGCTCCTCGGCGACTTCCTCGACCACACGCGTCACGGTGTCGATGACCTCCTTGCCTGATACGCCCGTGTCGCACTGCAGCAGGCCATCGGGGATAAGCATACGGTCCTCACCGGCAATCTTGCGCTTCTTGTCCACGTAACCGATCTCCATGGTGCTCGCACGCACGATGGCATAGCTCGGCACCTTTTGCGAGGGGTTCGGCAGAATGGCGTAGTGGCGCGCGATGTCGTTGCGCACCTCCCCCTCCTCGCGGCCCACTTCGTGTATAAAAGCCTGCTTGGAGCCCAGCAGCATCACGGCAAACCAGCGGGCATCCTCATCGTCGTCAAAATCGGCCACGAGCACGTCGGTTGACTCGGCTTTCTCGGCTTTGGTGAGCTCGGAGGAGATAAACTCCGCAATCTGCTGCGACAGGTCCACGAACTCGCGCTCGCCAAAGAAATAGCCCTTGAGCTCGCTGCCAAACGCAGAGTTCTCGGCAAACGTGGCGCGTTTATTGTCGGCCGAGGTACGTGCGCGGCGCAGATGCGTGGTCACGAAGTTGCGCACGGTACGGCTCTCGATATCGAGCTCGCGCTGGCTCATAACGTTGACGGCAGAGTCAAAGTCCAGGATATGCAGAATCGCGTGATTGATTTTCATATACGGCATTCCGTTCTAGATCGATTTCGGCACGAACCAGTATAGCGGTCGAGCCCGCCCCAGGCGCATCGAAGCTTGGTGCATCGGGGACAGGTTGCTTTGCACCAATGGTTAGCGCAGGAGCTCGGACTGCCATACCTCGAGCTGTTCTGCCAGGCTCTTACCACTAGAAGGCACGCTGAACTCGGGACGTTTGGGCAGCAGCGCACACTTAAGAATTGCCACGATGGCCTGCGAGACAAAGCGTCGCGTATCCTTGTCAAACCCTTGCGCAGCCTGGAGCATCACGGGCAGGCTCTCGCGCAGATTCCCAGCGATATCCGCAAACCGCTCAGCACCCGTAGCCTCAAACACGGAGAACAACGCATCTACAAAACGCTCGCGCTCGTTAGGTGTCACCGCAAGCAGCATCTCGCGAATGGAACCGTCGACGTAGCGCGCGCCGGCGGACAGACGCTCACAGTACACGAAGTCGCGACCATCAACCACCCAGCTAAAGGGATTGTGCTGCAGCAGGCTGAACTCGGTGCTCTCAACGATGGCATAGTCCTCCTGTGTCTCGAACATCATGCCAAAAATCGACGACCGAGGTAGCGTCTTGTCGATTCGACCGGAAAGATCGGCAAAGGCGTCGCCGTTCAGAAACTCCTCGACGAAGCCCGGACCATCATGGGAATACACCCGTTCAATTCGCTCACGGGCGACATCGGAGCACATCGCCGCACCGTACACCGCAAGGTTTCCACCCTTGGAATGACCTCCGCACAAAAGTGGCCCGTCAATCGCATCCACCGCCTCGTCCACATAACGCGCCGCGGATTCCTGGGCCGGCACAGGACACCGGAATGCCATGTTAAAGTCCTCTTTCCAGCCCACAATCGTACTGTCGGTCCCCCGGAAGGAAAGATAACTAAACCCCGCCGGAAACCGGAACGCCATGGCTGCAAACTGCTCTGTCGCCACCACATCGCTCACGGCACGATAGCCGCAAACGCGCACGCCACGGTAACGAGGGCTTGCTGCCACGGCCTCCAACAAGGCCCTGCTCCCCTCTGGGTTCCACAAGTCACCAATCATGTCCCGGTAGCACTCGGCACGCAGCCACTCGCGTACGTCTAGGCCC
>URUC01000073.1 GCA_900550965.1 uncultured Collinsella sp.
GCCGGCATGTTGTCCCAGATCTCCTCGGTGACAAACGGCATAAGCGGGTGCATCAGGCGAATGGAGGTGTCGAGCACAAAGATCAGGTTGCGCTGCGCCTGTAGACGGCCCTCGCCCTTCAGACGGGCCTTGGTGACCTCGACGTACCAGTCGCAGACCTCGTTCCAGAAGAACTGCTGCACACCGCGCGCCATGTCGCCAAAGGTGTAGTTCTCGATGCCCTCGGTGACCATCTTCACGGCCTTGGCCAGGCGGCTGAACATCCAAGCGTCGGCCGGCGTCTCCACGACAGGCTCGCCGGGCGTGTAGCCCTCCATGTTCATGAGCAGGAAGCGGCTGGCGTTCCAGATCTTGGTCACAAAGCTCTTGGCCTGGTCGGTACGCGGGCTGTCGATGAGCTTCTTGGTCTTCTTGTCGATGTTCGCGTCAAACTTGACGTCCTGGTTGTTGGTGCACAGCGTGAGCAAGTTGAAGCGCATGGCGTCGGCGCCGTACATGCCAATGAGGTCCATGGGGTCAACGCCGTTGCCCTTGGACTTGGACATGCGGCTGCCGTCCTTGGCCAAGATCGTCGGGTATATGACGACGTCCTTAAACGGCACCTCGTCCAAGAAATACAGCGAACTCATGACCATGCGGGCGACCCACAGCGCGATGATGTCGCGTGCGGTGACGAGCGCCGTCGTGGGGTGATGGCCCTCGAGCAGCTCCGGCTTTTGCGGCCAGCCCTGCGTGGCGAAGGTCCACAGCTGCGAGCTGAACCAGGTGTCCAGCACGTTCTCGTCCTGATGCACGTGATGGCCGCCGCACTTGGGACACACATCGGTGTCCTCGGTGAGGGCGTCCTCCCAGCCGCAGTCCTCGCAGTAGAACACGGGAATGCGATGGCCCCACCACAGCTGGCGCGAGATGCACCAGTCCTTGAGGTTTTCCATCCAGGTGGTGTAGGTCTGCGTCCAGCGCGCGGGGTGGAAAGTGACCTTGCCGGAGTTGACGGCGTCGAGCGCCGGTCCCTTGAGCTTGTCGACGGCCACAAACCACTGCTCGGACAGCCACGGCTCCAGCGCGGAGTCGCAACGGTAGCAGTGCATGACGGAGTGGTCGAGGTCCTCGACGTGATCGAGCAGGCCGTGCTCCTCAAACCACTTGATGACGGCCTCGCGGCACTCCTCGCGGTTCATGCCGGTGAACTCGCCGTAACCCTCGACGACCACCGCGTGCTCGTCGAAGATATTGATCTGCGGCAGGTCGTGGGCCTGACCCATGGCGTAGTCGTTGGGGTCGTGGGCCGGGGTGACCTTGACGAAGCCGGAGCCAAAGTTGGCATCGACGTGCCAATCCTCAAAGATGGGAATCTCGCGGTCGACGATGGGGAGCTTGACGGTCTTACCCACGAAGGCGGCCTTCTCGGGATCCTTCGGGGAGACGGCGACGCCCGTGTCGCCGAGCATGGTCTCGGGGCGCGTGGTGGCGACGACGATGTAGTCCTGGCCGTTAACCGGCTCGGTCAGCGGGTAGCGCAGGTGCCACAGGTGACCCTTCTCGTCCTTATACTCGGCCTCATCGTCCGAAATGGCGGTGGTGCAGTTGGGGCACCAGTTGACGATGCGCTTGCCGCGGTAGATCAGACCGTCGTGGTACCAGTCGCAAAAGACCTTGCGCACGGCCTGCGCGTAGTCCTCGTCCATGGTAAAGCGCTCGTTATCAAAGTCGACGGAGCAGCCCATGCGCTTGATCTGCTCGACGATGATGCCGCCGTACTCGTGGGTCCAGTCCCAGCAGGCGTCGACAAACTTATCGCGACCGATCTCCAGGCGGCTGATGCCCTCGCTCTTGAGCTTCTTGTCGACCTTGGTCTGCGTGGCGATACCGGCGTGATCGGTGCCCAGCACCCAGCGCGTGGACTTGCCGCGCATGCGGGCCATACGGATGATGGCGTCCTGGATGGAGTCGTCAGTAGCGTGACCCATATGGAGCTTGCCGGTCACGTTGGGAGGCGGAATGGTGACGGTGCAGTCGCCCACGCCCTCACGGCGCTTGTAGTAGCCGCCGTCGAGCCACTTCTGCAGGATCGCCGGCTCGTTGGTCGACGGATCGTAGTTCTTGGGCATTTCTTCCATATATCTCTCCCTGTCCCGCCGGGGAGGAATGTAGGCCCGCCAGGGTCTACATTCCTCCCCTTAGGTATCGATTACTTCAGTCTGATATGACTTCGCTGAGGCTTAAACAAACACACAGAATAACACAGGTAGTTGGGGTTATTGCGTATATATAAAATAGCCTCCGACCGCAGGTGGTCGGAGGCTATTTGCAAGCACGTTTTTGGCTGGTTTAACCGTAGATGCGTTGGGGCTGTTCTTCGCCCTTTACGGAGGCTTCGGTCACAACGACCTTGGAAACGCCCTCCTCGCTGGGCAGGTCGAACATCGTCTGCTGTAGCACGTCCTCGCAGATGGAACGCAAGCCGCGGGCGCCGGTCTTGCGGGCAAGCGCCATGCGGGCGATCTCGTGCAGGGCGGCGTCCTCAAACTCCAGGTCCACGTCCTCCAGCTGGAACATTTTGCGGTACTGGCGCACCACGGCGTTCTTGGGCTCAGTCAGGATCGACACCAGGTCGTCCTCGTCGAGCGCCTGCGTCTGGGTGACGACAGGCGTACGGCCCACGAACTCGGGGATCATGCCAAAGGCGTTGAGGTCCTGCGGGAGCACCTGACGCAGCAGGTCATTCTCGTCGACCGAGGTGGGGCCGGCGATCTCGGAGTTAAAGCCCACGCCCTTGTTTCCCACGCGGTCGGCGATAATCTTGTCCAGACCCACAAAGGCACCGCCGCAGATAAACAGGATGTTGGTCGTGTCGATCTGCAGCAGCTCCTGTTGGGGATGCTTGCGGCCGCCGGTGGGCGGAACGCTAGCCACCGTGCCCTCAAGAATCTTAAGCAGCGCCTGCTGAACGCCCTCGCCCGAAACGTCGCGGGTAATAGAGAGGTTCTCGGCCTTGCGGGCGATCTTGTCGATCTCGTCCACGTAGATAATGCCGACCTGCGCGCGCTCAATGTCGCCATCGGCAGCATTGATAAGCTTGAGCAGGATGTTCTCCACGTCCTCGCCAACGTAACCGGCCTCGGTGAGCGCAGTGGCGTCGGCGATGGCAAACGGCACCTCGAGGATGCGGGCGAGTGTCTGGGCCAACAGGGTCTTACCGGTACCGGTGGGACCGAGCAGCAGGATGTTGGACTTGGCGAGCTCGACCTCGTCCATATCGTCATCGAACTGCGAGCCCATGTCGTCATCAAAGGCAGACACCGCAGCGCCGCCCTCAATCACGCGGCGATAGTGGTTGTACACGGCCACCGACATGGCGCGCTTGGCGTCCTCCTGGCCCATGACATAGGCCGAAAGCTCGTCATAGATCTCGTGCGGCGTCGGCACGTGCGTAATGACCTGACGCATATCGTCCTCGAGCTCAAAGCCCTCGGCCTCGGTATCCACAGCGGGCTGAGACGCAGCCTGGCCGTGGTCGTTGAGGAAGCCCGGCAGTTTGCCGTTGCGGGCAGCGTCCATAAAGTCCGAAGCCAGCGACTCCTCCAAAATCTCGGAGCAGGCGGCGACGCACTCGTCACAGATAAAGATGTTAGTCGGGCCCTTTACGAGGCGACGGACCTGGCCCTGCTCTTTTCCGCAAAAGGAGCAGCGGATGGGGTTGCCGTTCTCGTCAAAGTTGTCCTGCATGTTACCTGCCATCCTAGGCGTCCTTCGCGGCCAAGTCGCGCGAGGTAACGATACGGTCGATAAGGCCGTAGTCGAGGGCCTCGGCAGCGGTCAGGTAATTGTCGCGCTCGGTATCGGCCTGGACCTTCTCGATGGGCTGGCCCGATGCGTCAGACAGGATCTGGTTGAGCTCGCGACGGGTCTTCTTGATCTCCTCGGCAACGATCTCAATCTCGGTCTGCTGGCCCTGGGCGCCGCCGCTGGGCTGGTGAATCATGACTTTGGAGTGCGGCAGGCAGAAGCGCTTACCCTTAGCGCCGGCCGAAAGCAGCACGGCGGCCATGGACGCGGCCATACCGACGCAAATGGTCGAGACCTGCGGCTTAATGAAGTTCATGGTGTCAAGAATCGCCAGGCCGGAGTAAACCTCGCCACCGGGCGAATTGATGTAGAGCGAGATATCCTTCTCGGCATCCTGGCTCTCAAGATGCAGCAGCTGGGCAACGACCAGGTTGGCGCTGACGGAGTTGATCTCCTCGCCTAAGAAGATGATGCGGTCGTTGAGCAGGCGCGAATAGATATCGTAGCTGCGCTCGCCGCGCGGCGTCTGCTCGATAACGTATGGCACGAGGGCGGAATCGAACTTAGCGATCATACGCATCTCCATTTCTCTCTTGCGGACCATATTGGTTCTAGATAAACGTACGGTGCCCGCATGCTATGCATTGGCTGGCACCGTACGAAACAACCGGATAACCGGTGTATAACTTTACCCCATCACGGGCGCACGCATGCGCTCGCGGGCAAGGTGGTGAGAATTACTCGGCGTCCTTGGCGGTCTCGTCGACCTCGGTCACCTTGGCGTTCTCGACCAGGTGGTCGACGGCCTTGGAGCGACGGATGGACTCGCGGACGGCAGGCATGCGGCCATCGGCGATGAACTCGGCCTTGGAAGCCTCGACGTCCTTGACGCCGGCCTTCTCGAACTCGGCGTTGATGTCGTCCTCGGTGACCTCAATCTTGAGCTCGCGGGCGAGGGCGTCGAGGGCCAGGGACTCACGGGCAACGTCGTTGGCCTGCTTGTGCAGGTCGCCGATGAACTGCTCCATGGTCAGACCGGAAGCGGGCAGCCAGGTGTCCAGGGTCATGCCGCGGGCAGCGAGGTTGGACAGGAAGTTCTGGCCAAGCTCCTCAAAGACGGACTGCTCGTAGTCGGCATCCATCTCGTCGAGCTGCAGGCGCTCGGCGAGAGCGGAGACGCAACGGTTCTCCTTCTCGGCCGGGAGGCGGGAAGCCTTGTCCTGCTCGATCTCGATCTTGATGGCGTCGCGCATGGCGTCGATGCTGTCGAAGCCAAAGTCGGACTTGACGAGCTCGTCGGTGAGCTCGGGGGTGTTGCGGACCTTGATGCCCTTGACGGTGACCTCGACGGTGTGGGTCTCGGCCTCCTCGCCCTCCTCGACCTCGTCGGTCCAGGTGACGGTCTTGACGTCGTCAACGTTAGCGCCGATCAGGGCCTCGTTGAACTCCTTGGGGTTGCTGTCGCTACCGGCGATGAGCATACGGCCCTCGGCGGCGAAGTTGTCGGCGTTCTCGACGGCCTTGAGGTCAACGGTGACGTAGTCCTCGGCCTCGACGGCGCGACCCTCGACGTCCTCGAAGGTGGCACGGTAGTTGAGGAGCATCTCGACCTGGTTGTTGATCTCGGACTCGGTGACCTCCGCGGGAGGCATCTCGATCTCGACGGCGTCGAAGGAGGAGAGCTCGGCAGCAGGACGCAGGGAGAACTCGACGGTGTAGGTGTAGTCCTCGTGATCCTTGGCGAGGTCGAGCTCCTTGTAGTCACCGCTCTTGGTGGGGACGATGTCCAGCTCGTTGAGGACGGCGGGCTCGTTGGCGGCAATCAGGTCGTTGGTGGCCTGAGCGAGGGTAGCCTCGGCGCCAAGTGCGGAGTCGATGACCGGACGGGGAGCCTTACCGGCACGGAAGCCCGGGAAGCGGTACTTCTTGGCGGTGTCCTTGTAGGCCTTCTTGATCGCGGCGTCGACGTCGGCGGCCGGGATGGTGACCGTAGCGGTGAGCTTGGCGTCCTTGACGTCAGAAGCGGTGATGTTCAACACGTTCCTCCTCATACTGCCCAGCTTATCTGAGGTGCTGGTACCTTTATGCAACAAAGAGTCGCGACGGCCGAAGCCGACGCAGATGCGTTGGTGCGGGCGAAAGGACTCGAACCTTCACGGGAATCCCACCAGAACCTAAATCTGGCGCGTCTACCAATTCCGCCACGCCCGCATGAGCGCACAGACTAGGAATGATAGCAGATACGAACGGCAAGCGCACGCACACCTTTTACAGGCTCACGACCTCACCACGAGTGCAAAAGGCGGGGCGAGTTGCCCCGCCCCGCCAATTACGACTTGTTCGCTGACCCGCTACTCCCCCAGCAGGGCCTTCTCGGGCGTGATGGGCAGCGAGCGCACCTGGTGGCCGGTGGCGTGCGCCACGGCCGAGGCCACGGCGGCGAGCGGCGTGTTGATGACGACCTCGCCGATCGACTTGGCGCCAAACGGACCCGTCGGCTCGTAACTCGGCTCAAAGGCCACGCGAATGCTGCCGATATCCAGGCGCGTGGGCAACTTATAGCTCATAAAGTTACCGGTGCGCAGGCGGCCGCGATCATCGTGCTCGACGATCTCGTAGAGCGCGTGGCCGATACCCTGGGCAATGCCGCCCTCGGCCTGGACGCGCGCGAGCGCCTCGTTGATCACGGTGCCGCAGTCGACGGCCGCCGCGTAGTCCACCACGGTCACCTTGCCGGTGGCCTTGTCGACCTCGACCTCGGCAATGCCGGCCATAAACGGCGGAGGCGAAACGGGCAGGCAGGCAGAGGCATGCGAGGTCAGCGCGTCGCCGCCTGCGATGTTCTTGACGCACAGGTTGGCAAAGTCGCGCAGCGTGAGGTAGCGGTTCTGCTCGCGCGCGGCACGCTCGTCGGACAGGCGCACGTACTGGCCATCAAAGACCACGTCGGCGGCGTCCACATCCCACATCTGGGCGGCCTTGGCGCAAATCTTCTCGCGCAGCTCGGTCGCGGCGTTCTTGGCTGCCAGACCCGTCACGTACGTGCCCGAGCTCGCGTACGAGCCGGCGTCGAACGGCGACACGTCGGTGTCCACGCCGCGCACCACGATAAGCGAGCTCTCAACGCCCAGCTCCTCGGCGGCAATCTGCGCCAGGATCGTATCGACGCCCATGCCGTTATCGGTGGCGCCGGTGCCGATGGTGATGAAGCCATCCTCTTCCAGGCGCATGTCGATGCCGGCGATGTCCACGTTGGAGATGCCCGAGCCCTGCATGGTGAGCGCGCAGCCCAAGGCGCGCACGCGGTCGCCCAGGTCGACGGCCAGCGGCTTGTCGCGCCAACCGATCATATCCATCGCGCGCAGCAGGCAGCGGTCGAGCGCGCAGGCGTTGAGCTTCTCGTTGTAGTACTGCGGCATGACCTCGCCCTCGCGCACGATGTTCTTAAGGCGCAGGTCGGCGGGGTCCATGTGCAGCATGTCGGCGAGCTCGTTGACGGCGCTCTCCACGGCAAACTGGCCCTGGGTGGCACCGTAGCCGCGATACGCGCCGCCGCGGTTGGTATTGGTGTAGACGGCGTCCCACCTAAAGCGGCTCGCCTTCACGTGGTTGTAGATGGGCAGGCTCTTGTGACCCGAGAGGCCGATCGTCGTGGTGGCGTGCTCGCCATACGCTCCGGCGTTGGAGAGCGTATGCAGATCGATGGCCGTGATGGTGCCGTCGTTCATGGCGCCCAGCTTAACGGTCATCTGCATCTGGTGGCGCGAGTTGCCCGCGGTGATGGTCTCCTCACGGGTGTAGCAGCAATAGCTCGGACGGCCGGTCTGCTGGGTGACGAACGCCACGAAGATCTCGCAGCAGCCCGTCTGCTTGGAGCCAAAGCCGCCGCCGATGCGCGGCTTAATGACCTGCACCTGCGACTGCGGAATGTCGAGCGACTGCGCGACCATGCGGCGTACGTGGAAGGGCACCTGCGTCGAGGTGGTCACCGAGATACGCCCGAACGCGTCGGTCGTTGCGAAGGCGCGGAAGGTTTCCATGGGCGCGGTCTGCGTGGCCTGACTGGTGTAGGTGCGCTCAAAGACGATGTCGCTCTGGGCGAACGCCCCATCAAGGTCGCCAAAATCGCTGGTACCGCTGCACACCAGGTTGCGAGCAACGTCGCCGCCCTGCGGGAACATAAAGGTCACGTCGCCCTCGGGGTGGACCACGATGTCGTTATCGAGTGCCTGGGTAAAGTCGAGCAGCGGCTCGAGCACCTCATAGTCGACCTTGATGAGTTTGAGCGCCTTGTCGGCAGCCTCCTCGGTCTCGGCGGCGACGATCGCCACCTCCTCGTTTTGGTAGCGCACCAGGTTCTCGAGAATCAGGCGGTCGTAGGGACTCGGCTGCGGATAACTCTGGCCGGCGATGGTAAAGCGGCGCTTGGGCACGTCCTCGTAGGTGTAAACGCCCACCACGCCGGGCACCTTCAGGGCGCGCGATGTATCGATGGAGCGGATCTTGGCGCGGGCATAGGGGCTGCGTTTGAGCTTGACGATCAGGGCGCCGGCGGGCACCAGGTCGCCCGTGTAGACGGGACGTCCCTCGAGCAGGGCCTTCGAGTCCTTCTTGGGCTGCTTGTGGGTGATCTGCTTGTACGAGACGCCGTCGCAGCTGGTGTCGTTGACCGGCAGCTCGGGCATCTCAAAGCCCACCTGCACGCCGGACTCGTTAAGGAAGCGCACGATAGCGCGCAGCTGGCTCTCGTAGCCGCTGCAACGGCAGAGGTTGCCGGCCAGCTGGCGCGAGAGCTCCTCGCGCGTAGCGACGAGGCTCGGATCCTCCTTGGCGGCGCGGGCAAGCGCCAGCACGTTCATGATAAGGCCGGGGGCGCAAAAACCGCACTGCTCGGCACCTTCGGCAGCCATCGCGCGGGCGAGTGCCTCGGACTCGGCTTTGAGGCCCTCGAGCGTGGTGACGGAGCGGCCCTCGACGCGCGCGGCGGGAACCGAGCAGCTCAGCACCGGGTCGCCGTCGAGCCACACCGTGCACAGACCGCAGTTGGTGGTTTCGCAGGCGCAGCGCACCGACGCGCAACCCTGCTCACGCAAAAGCGAAAAGAGCATGGTGTCGGGGGCAATCTGAACCTTGACCTTGCGGCCGTTGAGCGTAAAGGAAAGATCGATGAGTTTGGCAGCCATTAGTGCACCTCGCTAGAATCGACGCCGGGCACGCGGCGGCAGGAATACTCGTCCGTGGCAAACTTGGGGACCTGCACGGTCTCGAGCTCGCGGGCAAGCGCGGCAGAAAGCTCGATACCGGCGGCGCGGCGCACGGCCTGGATGGCGAGCGGGGCCGAGATGCGGCGGCGGTAGTCAGCCGAGCCCCACAGGTTGGTACCATAGCTCAGCGCGCGTACGGACGCGGCCAGGGCGCGCAGCTCGTCCTCGGAAGGCTGCTCGGCGGTAAGGCCACATGCCTCGCCCTGCAGCAGGGTCGCGCGCAGCGGGCGGGCGCCCACGGTGACATGCCAGCTGTTGTCCCACCAGGCGGCGGTGACGTTCAGCGAGGGAAAGTCGGTCGCGGCCTTGCGCACGGCCTCGTAGCTCGCACGGTAATCGTGCTTGACGACCACGACATGCTCAATAACGTCGCGCACGTAGCCCATGTCAACGAACTCCGAGAGCGGCACGCGGCCGGCACCCGTCAGCTCAACATAGGAGTCGAGCGCCAGGAACGCCGAGAGCACGTCCGAGAAGCCAAAGCGACCGTAGATGCTGCCGCCCACCGTGGCGGTGTTGCGTAGCTGAACGCCTACAATATCGTGGACGGCGAACTCAAAGACATTGTTGACAAGCGCGTTGAGCTCGGCGTGGCGCTCGAGCTGGCGCAGGGTGCACATGGCACCGATGCGAAACTCGGTCTCGGTCTCCTCAATCTGATCGAGTCCGCAGGCCGAAAGGTCAATCGCCGTCGCCACGCGACGCGATCCCAGGCGCATCCAGATGCCGCCGCCCAGAATCTTGTTGTTGCGGTTCTTCTGTAAGAGCTCATAGGCTTCGGCCGCGTTTCCAACACGGACGTAGGTACCGAACTTGAGCACGTTCTCCCCCATCTCTTCACTTGTCCAGTACCTTTAAGTGTACCAAACGAGGGGCCGCACACCGTTTTAGGACAAAATCCACCCACCCATCCATAACTTGCGGTGATATACGGACTGATTAGCCGTTCCGGGGCGCTAAACAGTCCGTATTTCACCGCAAGTTATGAGGAGTCCTCCAGGATAGAAAAGGCTCCCAGCCAAGATGACTGGGAGCCTTATAGCATGCTATGTCGAGCGAAGATTTAGCAGACGCCCTGGGCGAGCATGGC
>URUC01000074.1 GCA_900550965.1 uncultured Collinsella sp.
TGGGGTTGTATCTTGCCGCCGCCACGCTGTTTTTGCAGACCGGAACGTTTGCGCTTAGCGCGATGAGCGAGTTACACGGCGACGCACGTTATCTGGTTTATGGCGGCATCCTGTTTGCCGCGTGGGGGAAATCGGCCCAGCTACCGATGCAAGCGTGGCTACCGGATGCAATGGAAGCGCCAACACCGATCAGCGCCTATCTCCACGCCGCATCGATGGTGAAAGTGGGCGTTTACATTTTTGCCCGCGCCATTATCGACGGTGGCAATATCCCGCATGTGATTGGCGGCGTTGGCATGGTCATGGCCCTGGTCACCATTCTTTATGGCTTTCTGATGTATTTGCCACAGCAGGATATGAAGCGGTTGCTGGCCTGGTCGACCATCACTCAACTTGGCTGGATGTTCTTCGGTTTGTCGCTCTCCATCTTCGGCTCGCGGCTGGCGCTGGAGGGGAGCATCGCCTACATCGTCAACCACGCGTTCGCTAAAAGCCTGTTTTTCCTTGTAGCAGGTGCGCTGAGTTACAGCTGCGGCACGCGCTTGTTGCCGCGTCTGCGTGGCGTATTGCACACCCTGCCGTTGCCAGGCGTGGGTTTCTGCGTGGCAGCGCTGGCGATTACCGGTGTGCCGCCGTTCAACGGCTTCTTCAGTAAATTCCCGCTGTTTGCTGCCGGTTTTGCGTTGTCAGTGGAGTACTGGATCCTGCTGCCCGCCATGATTCTGCTGATGATTGAATCGGTCGCCAGTTTCGCCTGGTTTATTCGCTGGTTTGGTCGCGTTGTGCCTGGCAAACCGAGCGAGGCCGTCGCCGATGCCGCACCGCTGCCAGGGTCAATGCGCCTGGTGTTGATTGTACTGATTGTGATGTCGCTGATTTCCAGCGTAATCGCCGCGACCTGGTTGCAGTAAGGAGATGATGAATGACCGGTTCTATGATCGTAAATAATCTGGCGGGACTGATGATGCTGACATCGCTGTTTGTGATTAGCGTCAAAAGCTATCGCCTGTCATGCGGATTTTACGCCTGCCAGTCGCTGGTGCTGGTGTCTATTTTCGCCACTCTCTCGTGCCTGTTCGCCGCAGAGCAACTGCTGATCTGGTCCGCCAGCGCCTTTATCACCAAAGTGCTGCTGGTACCGTTAATCATGACTTACGCTGCACGAAATATTCCCCAGAACATCCCGGAAAAAGCGTTATTCGGTCCGGCAATGATGGCACTGCTCGCGGCGTTAATTGTCCTGCTTTGCGCATTTGTCGTTCAGCCCATGAAGCTACCGATGGCTACCGGGCTGAAACCGGCGCTGGCGGTAGCGTTAGGTCATTTTCTGCTTGGCCTGCTGTGCATTGTCAGCCAGCGCAATATCCTGCGGCAAATTTTTGGTTACTGCCTGATGGAAAACGGCTCCCATCTGGTGCTGGCGCTTCTTGCCTGGCGAGCACCGGAACTGGTGGAAATAGGTATCGCTACCGACGCCATCTTCGCCGTCATCATCATGTCCGCCGTCGTCGTGAGGATTTGGAACGACACCAAGTCGCTCGACTCCCACGACCTGACCGAATTGAAGGGGTAGGCCATGGATGTTTCAATGCTGACGGTCGCCCTGCTCGCTTGTCCTCTCGTGTTCTCCCTGATTATGGCTGCGCTCCCCAAGACGACGTCCTACAACGTCTTCGCGGGGCTCAACACCATCTCCGTCGCGGCGACCCTTGTCCTTTCGGTCGTCACCGCGGGAACCATGCTCTCGAGCGGGCAGAATATCGACGCTTTGGGCCTGTGGCTCCATCTCGATTCGCTCTCGTCGATCTTCGTCCTTCTGGTAGGCATCATCGGGTTCATCACCGGCGTGTACTCCATCTCCTATATCAAGATCGATATCGAGGAGAAGACCATGCCGGCCGAGCGCACCAAGCAGTACTACGCGCTGTTCAGCCTGTTCGTCTTCACGATGCTGCTCGCCTGCCTGTCCAACAACATCATCCTCACCTGGGCGGCGGTCGAGGCCACTACGCTGTCGACCGTGTTCCTCGTGGGCATCTACAAGAACAAGCAGGCGCTCGAGGCGTCTTGGAAGTACGCGATGGTCTGCACCGCCGGTGTGGCCTTCGGCCTGTTCGGCACGCTGCTCATCTACGCGAACGCCGCCGATATCATGCCCAACGCGCATGAGGCCGCCTTCCTCACCTCCATCATGCCCTACGCCGACCAGTTCGACCCGATGCTCGTGCGCCTCGCGTTCGCGTTCATCGTCATCGGCTTCGGCACCAAGGCGGGCCTGTTCCCCATGCACACCTGGCTGCCCGACGCGCACTCCCAGGCTCCGAGCCCGGTCTCCGCGCTGCTCTCGGGCGTGCTGCTCAAGTGCGCCATGCTGGTGATCATCCGCTTCTACTCCCTGTCCATCATCACGGTGGGCGACACCTATCCGCGAACGCTCCTGCTCATCCTGGGCACGCTGTCCATCCTGGTGGCTGCCCTGTGCATCTTCAAGCAGGACGATATCAAGCGCCGCTTCGCGTACTCCTCCGTCGACAACGTCGGCGTGGTCGCGCTGTGCCTGGGTATCGGTGGCCCGCTCGGTATCGCCGCCTGCCTGCTGCACTGCATCTTCCACGGCTTCACGAAGGCGCTCGCCTTCTGCATGGCCGGTAACATCCAGCACATCTACCACACCCGCGACCTGAACAAGATCAAGGGCGTCGTCGAGATCGCTCCCGTCACGGCAGCGCTCACCATCATCGCCCTGCTCGCGCTCGCCGCCTTCCCGCCGTTCGCCCTGTTCATCTCCGAGTTCCTCACCTTCGTGGCCGGCGTTCAGTCCGGTCCCATCTGGGTGGTCGTGCTCGTGGCCATCGGCCTCACCGGCGTGTACTTCGCCCTTACCGGCATCGCGCTCAAGTCCATCTTCGGCAAGGCGCCCGAGGGCATGAAGCGCCACGAGGTGCCCGCCCTCATGATCATCCCCGAGATCGCCCTCGCGATCGTGGTCATGTGGTTCGGTATCGCTACCCCGGTCGCCATCACGAGCGGCGTCGAGGATGCAACGTCCGTCGTTTTGAACCAGAGCGTCGAAGAGCTCCACGAGGCCCCTCTCTACCGCATGGTGTTCAGTTCCCAGACCAAGACAAGTGAGGTGAATTAGCACCATGGCAGAACCTGAAAAGAAGGACTACGCTCGTCGCTGCGAAAGCCACGTCGAGGCCCTGCGTGCTGCAGTGCCGGGCGCTATCGAGAAGGTCGAATGGCAGTGCGAGGACCAGCTGACGATCACCGTCAAGCTGGACCGTCTGCCCGAGGCCGTCCACTACCTGTATTACGAGCGCTACGGCTGGATTCCTGTGATTGTCGGCAACGACGAGCGCAGCCTGTGCGGCCGCTACGCCGTGTACTACGTCATCTCCATGGAGGGGGAGGACCCCGGCTGGGTGACCGTGCGCACCGAGGTCGATCCCGCCAAGATGACGTTCCCGTCCGTGACGCCGTTCGTCCCCGCCTGCGTGTGGGGCGAGCGCGAGCTGCGCGACATGTTCGGCCTGATTCCCGAGGGTCTGCCCGATCGTCGCCGCCTAGTGCTGCCCGATGATTGGCCCAGCGGCCTGTATCCGCTGCGCAAGGACTCCATGGACTACCGCTTCCGTCCCGCTCCCGCGAGCGACATGGAAAACTACGAGTTCTTGGCCGATACCAAGGGCAAGGAGACGACGCTTGTCCCCATGGGTCCGTTGCACATCACCTCCGACGAGCCCGGCCACTTCCGCCTGTTCGTAGAGGGTGAGACGATCGTCGACGCCGACTACCGTCTGTTCTACGTACACCGCGGCATGGAGAAGGTCGCCGAGACGCGCCTGAACTATGACGCCGTGACGTTCCTCGCCGACCGTATCTGCGGTATCTGCGGCTGCGCCCACTCGGTGGCCTACGCCGAGGCCGTCGAGCGCGCCCAGGGCATTCATGTCCCGCCGCGCGCCCAGTACATCCGCGCCATTATGCTCGAGGTCGAGCGCCTGCACTCACATCTGCTCAACATTGGCCTGGCGTCGCACTACACGGGCTTCGACTCCGGCTTCCAGCAGTTCTTCCGCGTCCGCGAGAAGTCCATGGACCTGGCCGAGAAGCTTTCCGGTCACCGCAAGACCTACGGCCTTAACGTGATCGGCGGCGTGCGTCGCGACATTTTGGCCGAGCAGAAGCTCTCCACGCTCACGACCATCCACCAGCTGCGCTCCGAGGTTCAGGAGCTCGTCGACGTCTTGCTCTCCACGCCCAACTTTATTGAGCGTACGAGCGGTATCGGCATTCTGGACCGCAAGATCGCACGCGACTTCTCGCCGGTCGGCCCGCTCATGCGTGGCTCGGGCTATGCCCGCGACGTGCGCTTTGACCATCCCTTCGACGGCTACGCCGATCCGGACGTCCAAAAGATGCACGCCGCTACGGCCGACACCTGCGACGCCTTCGGCCGTACCGCCGTTCGCATCCAGGAGGTCTACGATTCGATCGACATGATCGAGACCATGCTCGAGAACTGCCCGTCGGGCCCCATCCTCACCACGGATTGGGAGTACACCCCGCACAAGTACGCCATCGGCGCCACCGAGGCGCCGCGCGGCGAGGACGTGCACTGGGCGATGCTCGGCAACAACCAGAAGTGCTATCGCTGGCGCGCCAAGGCCGCCACGTACAGCAACTGGCCGGTCCTGCGCTACATGTTCCGCGGCAACACCGTGGGCGATGCGGCGCTGATCGTCGGCTCGCTCGACCCGTGCTACTCCTGCACCGACCGCGTGACGGTGACCGATGTCGCCGCCAAGCGCGACCATGTGCTCGACAAGGAGCAGTTCGAGAACGTTTGGCGCGACAAGTCGCCGCTTGCGGGCGAGGGCACCATGGCCGCTCCGCTCGATGAGGAGGCGCTCTAATATGCTGAAGCTTTGGAAGGTCAACGCCAAGGCCGGCGACGCGACGGTCAAGTACCCGTTTGCGCCGTTCCCCACCAACAAGGACATGCGCGGCAAGCCCGAGCATAATGCCGAGCTCTGCATCGCCTGCGGTGCCTGCGGCGTGGCGTGTCCGGCCGATGCCATTCGCATGGACACCGACCTTGCGGCCGATACCATCACCTGGTCGATCGACTATGGCCGCTGCATCTTCTGCGGCCGCTGCGAGGAGGCCTGCCCCATGGAGGCCATCAAGCTCACCGAGGAGTTTGAGCTGGCCGTCATGAGTAAGGACGACCTCACCAGCAAGAGCGTCTATACGCTCGAGCACTGCTCGCGTTGCGGCAAGCCGTTTGCCCCGCACAAGGAGATCGACTACGCCAAGCGCCTGCTGCAAAAGGCCGGCGGTATGGAGGCCGAGCAGGCCGCCCGTACCGTCGGTATGTGCCAGGAGTGCAAGCGCGAGCTCGACGCCCTGCGCGCCGCCTCGGCCGTAAAGACCGGCAACGCTGCCGGCATGGCTGCCAACGAGACGCTTGCGTCCGGTGAGCCCCAGGGCCCCGGAATGGAGTATCTGGGCGGCCACGGCGTGAACCCGGAGTATATCGACCGCGAGCTCAACCCCGATGCGCCCGAGATTCCCGCCGGTCCTGCACCGGTCGAGGGCATCATCATGGATTTTGATACGAAGGAGGAGTAACCATGGCCGAACCCACGCTTTTGCCCGAGCGGCTCCAGTACCGCCCGACCAAGATCGAGCTCGACGAGAGCATCGAGAAGGCCAAGGCGACCCTTCTTAAGAAGATCAAGCGCTCGGTGTACGTCTACCGTGTCGACTGCGGCGGCTGCAACGGCTGCGAGATCGAGATCTTCGGTTCCATCACGCCCGTCTTTGACGTCGAGCGTTTTGGCATCAAGGTCGTGCCCTCGCCCCGCCATGCCGATGTGCTGCTGTACACCGGCGCCGTGACGCGTGCCATGCGCATGCCGGCCCTGCGCGCCTTTGAGGCCGCACCCGATCCCAAGATCGTGGTGTCCTATGGCGCATGCGGCTGCACCGGCGGCATCTTCTACGACAACTACTGCGTCTGGGGCGGCACGGACAAGATTCTGCCAGTCGATGTCTACATCCCCGGCTGCCCGCCCAGCCCCGCGCAGACCATCTACGGCTTTGCCATGGCGCTCGGTCTGCTGGACCAAAAGCTCCATGCCGAGACCACGGTGGAGGCCGCCGGCGAGCAGGCCGATATCCTGCACCCCGGCGTGCCGTACAAGCTGCGCGTTGCCATCGAGCGCGAGGCTCGCGCCATGAGCGGCTACCGTTACGGCCGCGACCTGGCCAATGAGTTTATGGATACGCTCGAAGGCGCGCCCAAGGGCGATATCCGCGGTGCCATGGCGCTGCTCATCGACAAGCAGGACGATCCGCGCCGCGTTGAGGTCTACTCGGCGCTGCAGGATCTGGTGCTGGCCGGAGGTCGCTAGATGGAGCTCACGGACCGCTCTGGTTACTTTGCGGGCCCCGGCATGCTCGGCGGCTCCTTTGGCGATGCCTCGCGCGCAAGCGACGAGGCTGCCGAGGGCGTCGCCGACCCCTGCCTGGGCCATGCGCCCGACCAGGTGGTCTTCTATGAGCTCACGCGTAAGTTTGTGGAGACCGAGGAAGACGTTCCCCAGGAGGCCTGTGACGTGCTGTACTACACGCTCGCCGTGGGCCACCACACCGGCGTGCTCGACTGCTTTGAGCCGCGCCTGTCGGTGCCGGTGGATGTGTTCTATTCGCTCGTCGACGCGTTGCCAGAGGGGGAGGCCCGGACTAAGTTCGAGGCCATCCGCTCCTTTGGCGAGTGCCAGCTCGATAAGGCGGCGGTGCCGTCGCTGCTCGAGGCCTGCGACGCGCTGCTCGACGAGCGCGGTTTTCGCGGGTCGGCCAAGGCCGGCATCTCGGTGTTCGACGACGACTTTGGCCTGCATGCCCAGCAGGTCGCGTTCTTAATGAAGTTCCGCGATCTGGTTGAGCGCGTGCGCGATGTGTCGGGCGTGTATCTGACGGGAAGGTTACAGTAATGGGTCGCGTTGTAGATGGACGTGTGAACGGAGCCCCGTTTGCGGGCATTGTGCTCACGGCGGGAAGCGTGCTGCGCGCCGACGATGCCGCCGGCCCCGTGCTCTCCAAAAAGATGGAAGACGCACCCATCGCCGGTTGGTACACCATCGACGGCGGCCAAACGCCCGAGGACGACATCGTCGAGGTCAAGCGCGAGCGTCCGCCGCGTCTGGTCTTGGTCGATGCTGCCGACATGGCGCTGCCCGTCGGGTCCATCCGCTTGCTCGACAAGCGCGATGTGGCCCGCAAGTCGATGTTCACCACGCATTCGCTTCCTTTGTCGATTCTGATCGAAGAGATTGAGCAATCGTGCGAAGATATCGTCTTCATAGGGATTCAGCCGGGCGACACGGAGTTCTACAACCCCATGTCCCCGGAAGTCTTTGACGCCGTCGACGCCGTGTACGACGCCGTGGCCGCCAACGACTTTTCCCACTTTGTCCGCTTGGGGCAAGAGCAATAGGAGCGCTTGTCCCTGCTGATTAGGAAAGAAGTGATTGACATGGCAGATTCCAAGGTGGAGTATCCCGCTCCCGATTGCCTGGCGCCCGCCGCGATCGAGGCCAAGACCGAGGCCGCCGGCGTGACCAAGGCTAACCTGCCGGTCGCAAAGGCCTTTCTGTTGGCAATGTTCGCCGGCGCGTTCATCGCCTTCGGCGGTCTGTTCTTTACCGTGTTCTTGAGCGATAGCACGCTGGGCTGGGGCGCCCAGCGCGTCGTGGGCGGCCTGTGCTTTTGCCTGGGCCTGGTGCTGGTACTGGTGTGTGGTGCTGAGCTGTTCACCGGCAACTCGCTTATGGTCTGCGCGCTCAAGAGCAAAAAGATCACCCTGGTCCAGATGCTCAAGGCTTGGATCGTCGTGTGGGTCGGTAACTTTGTCGGTGCCCTGTTCATCGTCTTTTTGGTGTACATGGCCGGCATTTACAAGCTCAACGGCGAGGCGGTCGCCAATTCCATGGTGAGCGTCGCCGCCGGCAAGGTGACGATCGACTGGGTGACGATCTTCTTCCGCGGCATCCTGTGCAACATCTTTGTGTGCCTGGCCGTGTGGATCGGTACCGCCGGCAAGACCGTGGTCGATAAGGTTGTGGGCATTCTGCTGCCCATCGCCGCCTTTGTGGCCTGCGGTTTTGAGCACTGCGTTGCCAACATGTACTTTTTGCCCATGGGCGCCGTGATGCACGCGTGCGGCTATGGCGCCGACGTCGCCGGCGCCGATGCACTCAACGCCGCGGGCATTGCGTTTAACCTGTCCGCCGCCACGCTGGGCAACATCGTGGGCGGCGCGGTTCTGGTCGCGCTCGGCTACTGGTTTATCTACGCCAAGAAGTCCGAGGCGTAGGGTACTGTCTGTTTGACGTTGGGCCTCCCGCGGGGCGTTGCCGTGCGGGAGGCTTTTTGGGTCTGGGGCGCGTTGCCGGGCTTTTGGCCTGTTGTGTTTGGCTGATGAAAGGGGTAATCGAGATGGCATCTGCTGTGAAGCGTGACGGTCGCGTCGTGGTGACCACATGCGGGGGATGCTATGCCGATTGCGCCTTTGCGGCACGCGTTGAGGACGGTCGCGTGGTGGCCGAGTTGCCGGTTGTGGGGCATCCGTGCGCGGCGCGTGCCCTGTGCGCCCGCGGGCGGCATCGCCTGGACATGCCGTTTGACGAGCGCGACCGCATCGTGCATCCCATGCGTCGACGAGCTGATGGCTCGGGGTTCGATGCGATTTCGTGGGACGAGGCGTTCGCGCAGATCGCTGCGCGCCTTGGGGGGATTGTTGACGGACATGGTCCGCGCGCGCTGGGCATGACGCTCGGCGTGCCCTCGTTCGACCGTTACTGGGCGTATCGTTTTATGCATGCGCTGGGCTCGCCCAACGTATACGGTGCCGACGGCGCCTGCGAGGTAAGCCGTCTCACCGGCTGGGATCACAGCTTGGGCTATAGTCCCGCCTCCGACCTGGCGCATACCGATTGCATCATGTATCTGGGGCGTTCCATTGTTGATTCGTCGACGATGGGGGCCGTTGATGTGCTCAACGATGCCCGTCGCCGTGGGGCGAAGATCATCGTGGTCGACCCCCGGCGCAGCGGCTCGGCTGCGCTTGCCGACCGCTGGCTGCGCGTACGCCCGGGCTGTGACCTTGCCTTGCTGCTGGGCATTGCGCATGTGCTCATTGCCGAGGACTTGTACGACCACGAGTTTGTTGCCCGCTATACCACGGGCTTTGACGAGCTGGCGCAGGCGGCCCGTGCTTGGACGCCCGAGTGGGCCGAGTCGATGTGCGACGTGCCTGCCGCAGAGATTGTCGCGACGGCGCGCGATCTGGCTGCCGCCGCGCCTGCCGCTGTGGTGGATGCGGGCTTTCATGGTGGCATCGGTATCGCGTATGCCAATAGCACCCAGACCGCGCGCGCTATCTGCCTGATGGATGTACTGTTGGGCTGCATCGGACACGCGGGCGGTGCCCTCAACCCGCCCACACCGCTTACGCTGGGCGACTTGGACCCCGCGCGTTTCGCGACGCCGTTAACGCCGCGTGAGCCCAAGCTGGGGTCCGAGCGCTATCCACTGGTCGATCCGGTGCGCGGCCTGTGCACGACCATCGGTCAGTCGATTCTTGCCGGCGATTTGCGTGGGCTCATCGTCTATGCCAGTAACCCCGGTGC
>URUC01000075.1 GCA_900550965.1 uncultured Collinsella sp.
AGTTTGTTAGCACTGTTCTATCACACTTTTTGATTGGAAAACCTAACAAATTGTTTGTTGCCGTAATCGGTACCTTTTCGCCGCCGAACGGTCACATAACGCAGCAACGCTTTCGTTATTTGCGAACAAGTGTGGTTTATGGCAAAGTGTGCCCAAACTAATTTTTAGGAAGGCACCCATGACCCCCGCACAGATTGAGTTTTACAAGCGCCTTGCACACGGTCTGGCGCTCCAATTTGGCCCCAACTGCGAAGTCGTCGTCCACGATCTGGAGACCGAGGACGTGGACCACTCCATCGTAGTGATCGAAAATGGCCACGTCAGCGGGCGCAAACTGGGTGACGGCCCCAGCCATATCGTGTTTGAGTCCATGCACGAGGGCACCACCGACGTACACGACCGCGAGCCGTACCTCACTAAAACCACCGATGGCAAGCTGCTCAAGTCCTCGACCATCTTTATCCGCAACGATGAGGGCAAGCCCGTCGGCATTTTGGGCATCAACTTTGACATTACGCTTATGAAGGCTTTTGAGCGTTCGCTCGACGCCTTTACCGGCACCGGCGGCACGGGCTACACCGAGCCCGAGCCCATTACCAAGAACATCGGCGACCTGCTCGAGGACCTGCTGCACGAGTGCGAACAGTTTGTGGGCAAGCCCGCGGCACTCATGACCAAAGACGAGCGCATTCGTGCCATTGGCTACCTCGACCGTCGCGGCGCCTTCCTCATTTCCAAGTCGAGCGAACGCGCCTGCGAGTTCTTTGGCATCTCCAAGTACAGCTTCTATAGCTACCTCAATGAGGCCAAGGCGGCGGCCGACGACAAGTAGGCACTCGCCTAGATTGCCCCTCCCCTTTTGGGCGCGAGTTCTGGAAAGCTCGAATCCAAGACCGAGCCGCTTGGGAAGTTCCATATAATCGATGTCATTAGTATTTCGAAAGGGTGGAACAGAATGGCGTTGAGCAAGGCATCATGCACCGATCGCGGATTGATTCCGGCAATTGGTGGACATGTGCACCGCATGTTCGATGAGGGTGAAGACGACCTGTTTTCGCTGAGCCTTGACGACGTGATGGATGATCGCCCGTGGACCGCCGACGAACTCATGGGCGGCGGGGCTCGCCCGTCAAGCCCCAATCCCGCACTTGCGCCTAAGCCCGCATCTGCGCCGGCTCCTGCGCAGTCGCCTGTTTCGACGCCCGCGTCTGCGCCCACACCCACTTCGGCGCCCACGCCCACTCCCCGCCCCGCAAGCGACCCGTCCGAGACGGCGGCGTTTCTCGCTGCAGCGACGCAGGGCAAATCGGCCGACAGCACCGTTATGTACAGCGCCCGGCAGTTGCCTGTTCCTGCGGCACGCAAGCCTCCGGTCACAAGGCTCGATGAGCCCGTTGCCCATCAGGTTGCCTACGATTCCTGGGCTGCAGCCGATCTGGATGAGACCTCTACCGGCATGCCGGCGCTCGACGTTCCAGTTAATCCGCTTTTTGCCGCCAACACGAGCGCCGCGGGCTATGAGGGCGGTGCGGCATATTCCGATTATTCCGATGGCTATGCTGACGCCGGTCGCATCGAGACCGAGGATTATGGCACCACATCGAGCGATTATCTCAACGATCCGTACGTCGCCGCGGCTGCACCGGAATATGACCCGGAGGCCGCGTCCGCACCGGCGTATACCAAAAGCACGGGCGAAGAGCGCTTCGCCGATTATTACGCCGAGGAAAAGTCGCTGCGTTTTTCGGAATTTCCGCAGGCAGTCAAGGTTGCCTTTATCGCCATTGTCATTGCCCTGCTCGGTGTCATTGCGTTTGAGGGATTCCGGCTGTTCTCCGGCCCCACCCAAGCGGAGTCGGAGACCCAGCAAAAAGAGGACGATAACGAGTACCTGGACATCAACACCCTCAAGGGCGACCCCAACGACGGAGACGACGAGTAGCGAGGGTTAAGGGAGGGCCGGAAGAGCCGGCGGCATGTTACGGCTCCAAAAGCCCTGCCATAAAGATGGGCAGATACAGCACGTCACCATCGCGGTGAAGATTACATTCCGCAAGTACCAGGGCGCGATCGATTCCGTAGCCCTTCGTCGCGAGCGCGTTGTCGAGCGCCGCATGGGACTTAAAGCTCTTGCCCGACTTGACCTCGATGGCAAGGACCTCCCCATCGAGCGTCTCCTCCACAAAATCGAGCTCGCCGACTTTTTTAGACGTAAAGTAGCGCAATCTGAATCCGTGGGCTTTGAGCTCTTGGGCAACGAAGCCCTCAAACGCCGCCCCCATGTTCATGCCAAAGGCGTCTTCCGCCTCCCCATCAAAAACGCCTTGGGCGACCCTTTTGGAATACGACGACATGAGCATTCCGGTGTCCAAGTAAAACAGCTTAAATAGATTTCGCTGCTCCCCCAATAAAAGGGGTGCCACGGGCGCCGTTACGTTATACACGGGAAGCGCGACACCCGCCTCCGACAACCAGAGAAAATGATCTGTCACCTGCGAAAAACGTTTGACACCGTTAATCGACGACAGCTTGAATCGCTTGTTTTTGGAGCCGGCCTCGCTGGGAATCAAATCATAGATATCGCGAATAACCAAGCGTAGCTCGGGCGGAGCGTACTTTGCGATGTCATCGCGATACAGGGCGTGAAGATCGCGATGGATGTTTCGAACCTCGTCGACATTGCGCGTCGCCAAGAAGGAATTGACCGCGTCGGGCATGCCTCCCACCACCACATACTGATGGAACAGATCGAACAAGCGGTCATACAGGTAGCCGGGGAGCTCCCCCTCATCCTTTAGACGGTCTCTGAGCATGTCAAACACGCTGGCACCAACGCCATTTGCCCAGCAAAACTCCTCAAAGTCGAGCGGGCACATCTGGACCTGCTCGACATACCCCACCGGCAGGGAATCGATGCCCTCGAGCTCAACGCCAAGGAGCGATCCGGTAAGGATGTATCGAAAGTCGCCGCGCTGGACCAGATATTTGATAAACGTCACCACGTTGGGGCATCGCTGCACCTCGTCGATAACCACAACGGTCTTGTTCGCAACCATCGGCTGCGTTGCAGCAATAGACATGCGCATAAGCAGGTCATCCGCGCTTTTTGCCGCCAAAAACGAATCGCGCACGGACGCGTCGGCGATAAGGTCGAACGTCACGACATTTTCGAACGATTCGCTTGCAAAGACGTTGACCAAATATGACTTTCCCACCTGTCGGGCGCCCTTGACCAAAAGAGCCTTGTTAGGCGACGAGGCAAGCCAAGATTCAAACTGTGCTTTCGCTTTTCTCTGCAGCATAAGCGTACCCCTTATTACGTGCTGTTTTAGCACTAGGATACACTTTTCCGTGGTTGCTAGGTGCTCATTTCGACACTTTTTCGAGGTTTTAAAGTGTGTATCACGACACTTTTCCGTACTTTTACACGGGATATTTCGACATTTTTTCGAATTTAAGCCTAACAGCAGCCGGCGAAATCAAGCGCCGCCCGCGCGTCATTTCGCAAGCGCGCTTGATTTGTGTCCGCGCGCGCTGATAGACTCCACCGTGCCTGCAGGGAGCGGGCACGTTTTATCCAGAGTCGGGGTAGAGAGTTGGCTCCACGACCCCGACGCCAACCGGCCAAGAGGCACGGTGGCCCTGCCAACATCGATGAAAGGAGTCCGTATGGACAATTTCTCCGTGCGCAGTGAGCGCAACTTCCACAACCTGGCAGCCAAGCCAAAACGAATACATCTTCTGGACAAGCCGAGCGGCTACGCCTCGTCCATGGTCAAGAGCAGCCTCTCCCACCAGATGCGCTTTACGGTACAGAAGCTCGAGGAGGAGCTCTGCGTTGCTGGCAATCCGCATGTGTTGCAGATTAAGCTTCTTGGAGATGACTCGCGTGAGCCGTCCAGCTGGAAGCTCTTCGCCGACGGCGCGTGCGTTGCGGACGGATCCGGCGCCTTTGTTATGGATGCTATCGACCAGGGCATGATACAAGCCTGTAAGACATGGGGAGATCACGACGCATTTGCCGACATCGCAGAGGCAATCGTTCTAAGCAAAGCTGCATTTGATATCAAGGAGCGCGCTTATCAGATGCTTTCATATATCGCATGGACAGTTGGTCGGTTCCACGCCCAGCACCTGATCGAGGGCATGGTCGCCGCCGGGGTAGACCCGATGCTGGAAGATCTTCTCAGCGCTCCCGCGTAGATTAATCGAGCGCTCTATCGACAAAGATGCATCTACCATAACGGCATGGGGCGTGCTCGCCTTGTACCGACCCCAACCAATCCCGTCGGCGCGACTGCAGCCTCAAACAACCACCGGCACCATCCATCCGCACACGAGAGGCGATGGGCACAGGCGAACCCCTCAACCTCGCTATTCGTAAACTTCATCAGTGTTTCCACATCCCCATCAAAAGAATCCGAAAGACATCCCCCGTTAATAAAACGCTTCTGAACATCTCACTCTGCAGGCAAAGCCGCACCGGAGTGATGCGGAGGTCTGCGCGGGGTTTCACGGGTTCCCTTGACGCGGCCCAGCGGAAGTGCCACCCGGCATCCCTTCCATAACGCACGGGTAAACAAAGGGAAATAGCGCCACCCACCGTGCAAGGAAGGACGCCACCATGGATCTCACGAAAACGGCTAGAGAAATTACCCGTCTCATGCTCCCCTACCTGACCACGCAGCAGAACCGCCAGCTCAAAAAGGTTTTATCGCACTGCCTTTTCGATGAAAGCCAATTAGCTGAAGACTGCGGCGACGGTGAAAGCGAATCATTCCTGGATCTTTTTCTGTCTGCAAAACGCCTCGAAGGCTGCTCGGATAGGACCATCTCCTACTACGAAACCACCATCAATAAAATGCTTGAATCATTCGATACACCAGCTTGCGACCTGGGAACCGAAGAGATTAGGTCCTATCTTTCCGACTATCAGCAAAAAGCCGGCGTCAGTCGCGTCACCGTCGACAATGTCCGAAGAATCATCTCAAGCTTCTACTCATGGCTCGAAGACGAGGACCATATCATTAAGAGCCCGGTTAGACGCATTAAAAGAGTCAAGGCTCCGCAACCCATAAAGGAAACGTATAGCGATGAAGTCGTTGAGATTCTTTGCGATAACTGCGGGTCGCCCCGAAACCTTGCCCTGATCGACCTGTTGCGCTCCACGGGCATGCGTGTGGGCGAACTTGTCTCGTTGGACAGGAGCTCCATCGACACCATCAATCGTGAGTGCATCGTACACGGCAAGGGAAATAAGGACCGCATCGTATATTTTGACGCAAAGACTAAAGTCCATATTGAGAATTACCTGTCAACCCGAATGGACAGCTCGGAAGCACTCTTCGTATCGAGCAAGGCGCCACACGAGAGGCTACAAATTGGCGGCGTCGAGGCGCTGCTTAGAAAACTGGGGCGCGAGCTTGATTTAGGAAGGGTCCACCCTCATAAGTTCAGAAGAACGCTTGCTACAAAGGCAATCGACAAAGGAATGCCCATCGAACAAGTCCAGGTGCTCCTTGGCCATAAAAAAATAGACACCACATTAAGGTACGCGATGGTCGACCAGCGCAACGTCAAAGCATCCCACCGCAGGTACCTAACTTAAATTTCGATTTGTCGACCTGGGCGACGAAGTCAGCGAACTCCTGCTGGAGGGAAAACGGGGGAACCGGGACCTTCATTTCCTTGAAACTCTTCAAAGTTACGGTTCGTTGGGCGGCGCCTTTTGCGCACCGATCCATATATCTTTGTGCGTCCTCAGAAAGTAAGGCAGCGTGTAGATAATTGCTGTCGATCAAATCATGCCGAGGCTTTAGGTATGCGATATGGCGCTGAAAACAAAATGGCCTATCGTCTTCGACAATCGCAGGATGGCCAAACGAGCCCACGGCAGAAACAAGGACATCACCGACCTCAATCGGAGTTCGACGGATAAGCTGCTCATAGTCTTCTACGGAAATGAACTTATTCGTATCGTAGTTAACAGTATCTGAGGTGATATTGCTGACAAAAAGAAACGGGATTCCCCTGTCAACGAACTTCGGGGGCTGGTGCGTTCCATCAGTAATAATTGAACACACATCCTTGAGAGGCTTCAAGTCCGTGCTATTCAGACGTCCGAACATCTCGACAAATTGTGATTTGACGACGTCATCGCAGGCTGTAAGCAGCTGCCTGTAGTGAGACCGCGTTTCTTGTGCGGTCCAGAGTATGTCGGCAAGTTCTTCTTGCTTAGCGATGTTGGGGAGCTCGAACTCAAATTGCGAAAGGCTCTGCCACTTGACTCTTGGCGAGAGGGAGCCTGCCGAATTGGTGACGGCGTGCTCGAATAGGGCGTCATTCTGGATGATGAACGGGAGCAGTCTCGGAGAGAGGTTGTCCTTGGGGGCGATGACGGTGATGTCTCCGGAGCAGATTCCGTCGAATGGGGCGACGGCTGCTTTACGTAGGTAGGCCCTACGACGCCCGAATAGCACCTGCCCCTTTGAGAAAGCCTTAGTGAAGGTGGTCCTGACACCTTCGTCCCAGTGGGCGAGTTCGACCTCGCCGGGGTCTAGATGCTCAAGGCCGACCGTCGGCAGCTCTTGCCCCGCAGGGACCTTCTGTTTTATTTCGCGGGCCACATCGCCCAGGCAAACGTGGGTCATGTTACTCACCATCGTTTTCATGCAATTTCGCAGCAATATTATCGAGCAGGGACGCGGCCTCTGTGGAGGCGGCTCTCCAGCTTTCTACCGTCTCCTCGATGCTTCTATCGTCAGCATTTTCATCATTGGCGGGCTTCACGTACAGAGGGATGGAGAGCGAGAAAGCGTTGTCCTCGAGCTCACTAAACGATGCGTGGGATGAGAAACCTTCGATGTCCTCGTCAGATCGGTAGGCATCGACGATTCTCTTGATGTGTTGAGGCTCAAGGTAGCTTTGCGCGTTCTTGCGGGTTACCTCGGCAGAGGCGTCTACGAACAGTATTTTCTTGCTTCGATTCGGCGCTTTCTCGCTGCGGCAGATGAGGATGCAGGCCTCCATGGGCGAGTTGAAGAAGAGGTTTGCGCCGAGTCCGATGACCGCCTCAACGAGATCGCTTCTCACGAGCCTTTCGCGCATCTCCGATTCCTCGTTGCGGAAGAGTACGCCATGGGGAAGAAGGATGGCGCACCTTCCACTCCTCGGGTCCATGCTCTTGAGGATATGCTGTATGAAGGCATAGTCGGCCCGCCCCTGCGGCGGGGTGCCGAGGAAGTTGCGGCCGTAGGGGTCCGACGCGAACGCCTCGCGGTCCCATTGCTTGATCGAATAGGGAGGATTAGCGAGCACCATATCGAAGGTGCGTAGCTTTCCCGCCTCGAGGAAGGCTGGGTGCCGCAGCGTGTCGTCGTTTGCAATCTCGAAGTCCTCGACGCCGTGCAGGAATAGGTTCATGCGTCCGATGGCGGAGGATAGCTGGTTGATCTCCTGTCCGTAGGCGTGAACGTTACGCCATTCCTCTCCGTGCTGTTTGAGGTGGGCGATGGAGGAGATGAGCATGCCGGCGCTGCCGCAGGTGGGGTCGTAGATGGACTCGCCCGGTTTGGGTTGGAGGATCTCGGTCATCAGATGGACGACCGTGCGGTTGGTGTAGAACTCCTGTGCCGTGTGCCCTGAGTCGTCTGCGAACTTCTTGATGAGGTACTCGTAGCCCTGACCGAGTTCGTCCTCGGGACAATTGGCGATGGAGAGCGTTATAGCGCTGAAGTGCTCGATGAGGTCCTTGAGCAGGCGGTCGGGAAGTCGTTTCTTGTTAGTCCAGGCGGCGTCGCCGAAGATGCCACGCAGCTTGGAGCCGTTGGCCGTCTCGATGACGCGGAAGGCGCCTACGATCGCCTTACCGACGTTTTCCGTTGCCTCACGGATATCGCACCAGTGGGCGCCGTCCGGGATTGCGAAGCTGTGGTTCTCGGGAAGGGCTGCGAACTCCGCATCTCCGCCGGAGGCTTCCAACGCTTCGGCGGTCTCCTCGTCGTAGACGTCGGAGAGACGCTTGAAGAACAGCAGCGGGAAGATGTACTGCTTGTACGACCCGGCATCGATGTAGGTGCGTAGCAGAACGGCCGCGTTCCATAGATGGTTGTTTAGCTCTTCCTGGGGGATTCTACTCTCCATCGACATAGCCTCCCTTCGTTAGCAGATCGAGGAGCCTCTCCTCGGATTCCTTCGTTTGCTGGAGGAGGTCGTAGAAGCGTTTTCTTGTCTCCGTCGGCGGCTCGACCTTCTCGCGTTTTCTTTCGACGTAGTTGTTCGCCGAGAGCACGTATCCCTCGCGTTCGATGTCAGCGAGCGTTGCTATGGCGCATTTTTCGACGACGGGCTCGTAGGAGCGATAGAGGGAGAGCATCTCCTGCGCATTCTCTTCCGAGATCACGTTCTGCGCGCGCTGAGCAGTGAAGATCTTGCTGCCGTCGATGATGCAGACACGCCCTTGGTGCTCGGCGGGTTTTTCGTTTCTGAGAAACAGCACACAGGCGGAGACACCGGTGCTGTAGAAGACGCCGCTCGCGAGCGAGATCACTGCCTCGACCTTGTCCGACTTGAGCAACTCCTTGCGGATGGTGCCCTCCTTGCCGCCGTGGAACAGTGCGCCCTGGGGCAGCACTACAGCGCAGCGACCGCTCTTCTCGTCCATGGAGCAGACCATATGCTGCACCCATGCGAAGTCCGCCGACTTGTCCGTGGGGACGCCCCAGATGTTGCGGCCCCACGGGTCCGAGGAGAACTCTGCGGATCCCCAGTTCTTAAGGGAGAAGGGCGGATTGGCGAGGACGCAGTCGAATGTCCTGAGGGCATTCCCGGCAAGGAAGGCGGGGTCGCGCAGGGTGTCCCCCTGGGTGATGCGAAAGTCCTTCGCACCGTGGAGGTAGAGGTTCATGCGTGCTATGGCAGACGTGCTTAGGTTCTTCTCCTGGCCGTAGAGCTTGCCGTAGGCGAGCCTCGAGTTGTCCATCTGACGTACTGCCTCGATGAGCATGCCGCCCGTGCCGCATGCGGGGTCATAGACGGTCTCTCCGGGCTTTGGCTCGAGCAGGGAGACCATCATCTTCACGATCTCCCTCGGGGTGTAGAACTCGCCGGCGTTCTTCTTCTGCATGTCGGCGAACTTCTTGATCAGGTACTCGTAGGCGTCGCCCATCATGTCGGCGTTATAGCTACTGTTGCCGAACTTCTTTGCAGAGAAATGCTCGATGAGGTCTTTCAGGCGTTCGTCGGAGAGCTTGCCCTTGTCCGTCCAGCTCGCGTCGTCGAAGCTGCTGAAGAGGCCGCTGAGGGTATCGGGGTTAGCGCGCTCGATACCCACCATGGCGTCAACGATTGCTTTGCCGACGTTCGCGCCGGTGTTGCGCACATCCTGCCAATGGCAGCCGTCCGGCACCGCGAAGCTGTGGTTTTCAGGCAGGGCGGCGTAGTCTTCGTCTCCGCCCGACATCTCTAGAGCCTCGGCGGCCTCCTCGTCGTAGACGTCTGAGATGCGCTTGAAGAAGAGCAACGGCGTGATGTAGCTCTTGTACTCGTCCTGGTTGATGGGGCCACGCAGGATATCGCAGGCTCCGAGTAAGTGGTTTCCCAGCTCGGATTTACTTATCGGTTCTTCAGTCATTCAGGTACCTATGAGCTTAAAAATACAAATTACAGCTCTTGTGATTATACCGTCATA
>URUC01000076.1 GCA_900550965.1 uncultured Collinsella sp.
ACCTCCAATACCGGCAAGCGTAGAGCCATTTTTTATCTGAAGCTCGAGTCCCGTGCCGCTATCGTCTAACTCGTAACTCGCCTTCATACTGCTGCAATTGGGAATATCGGAGAATTCCTCGTTAAGTCGTTCAATAAAGCCTTCAGGTGAAATTGAAAACGATCCGTCGCCAAGAAAGGAAGTAATTTCCTTTTCGTTGCGGGTGTCAACGACCTCTCCGCATCTCCCGCATTCTCGAATTTCCTTCGAGGTGGCGTCAACGTAATCGACTTCGGTAGTCCAAGAACCTGGTTGATGCCCAAGGGGTTTCCCTTCGGTTTTGCCGCAGCGTTGACAGGTCTTCGGAACCGTGCATGTTGCTTCTTCCCATTCATGTCCGAGCGGTTTCCCCTCGGTTTTGCCGCAACTTTTACAGGTGCGAGGGCTTGTACAGTTTGCATTGGTCCAAAGTTTGTGGGTGCATAACATTTGAGGAAACAGCATGGGTAAGCAGAAGATGACGGCAACTATCGCAGCAGTTGCGATAGCCGCTCGTTTATTACCACCAAGTTTGTTAATGGCACTCGTTAGAAGTGAATCGTCCTCTTCCTTATTGCATGTGGCACCGTCTTCATTTGATGATCGATCGTCAGGGGAGGTGGTGTCGTCAGCACCATCAGAAACCTGCTTCCCTTCGATATTCGGCTTCTGTTCATCAGATGCACTGGGCGTTTGCTCACTATTGGGCTCTTTCATCTCGTCATCCATGCTTATCGAGTCCCCTCTCTCGTTTCAAATGTGCGATGCGAACAATTGCGATAAGTGAAACAGATACTCACATGAATATATCCTAGTTTGGGATATATCAAAATGGAATATAGCGTAAACGGTATGAACGTTGATGCTAATAGGACATGCGGAAAGTGCCTCTCCCAGATTCGTCGGGAACAAGGTATCACTCAGGTTGAACTCGCAAAGAAACTGAGGGTACCTCAGTCGTTCATCTCGAAAGTCGAAACCGGGGAACGCAGTCTTAGGGTTTATGAGCAGTTCGCCTATGCAGAGGCACTTGGAATTACCGTCGGAGTTCTCGTGCAAAGACTTGAGGCGGTTCTGAGCAGCGGAGATAAATAGATTGTGCCGCGAATCGGGCGATAATTAAATCAGCGAATGCGATTATCCTGTCGAGGCTGCGAAGGTCCCCTTGGGGCTTCCCCTGAAAACAATCCGCAGATCGAATTGCCCCGTCGCGCGAAGCGCACGACGGGGCAATTCATGATCGAGGACGTTTTCAGGGGAAGCCCCAAGGGGACCGGTGAGAGCAATGAGGCAGGGCGCTACAGGTACTCGATTTGAGCGCCCTCGGTGTCGCACGTCAGAATATGCGTCTCACACTTGGGGAACTGCTCGCGCAGCTTGACCTGTAGGAACTTTGCGACGATGGTGTCGTCGGTCACAGCCATAAGGGTCGAGCCCGAACCGCTGATCCAGATGGTCTTGGCGCCGCCGTTAAGGCAGGTGTCGCGCACAGCGTTGTAATCGGGAATCAGGCGGCGGCGATAGGGCTCCTGGATGCGGTCGTCGTTGGCGGCGGCAATCAGGTCAAGGTCGCCGGTCTCCAGGCCGCGCGTCATGCCGGCGATGCGGCCCATTTGCCATACGGCGGTGGAGAGTGGAATCTCCTGCGGCACGACCTTGCGCGCCTCGCTCGTATGCACCTCGTAGGGCGGAATCACGGTAATAAAACGCAAGCGATCGCTCACCTCGTAGCGCAGGCACTGGGGGAGCGAATCGGTCGGCGTAAAGGAGCAAACGGCACCGCCCAGGATGGCAGGGGCGACGTTATCGGGATGGCCCTCGACCTCGGTGGCAATGCGGACGAGCTCGGCACGGTCGACGGTGTGGCCCGTCAGCGCGGCGGCCGCCATGATGCCAGCGACGACGCAGGTGGAGCTGGAACCCAGGCCGCGAGCGACGGGCACATCGGTCTGGATGTCGATGGCAACGGGGAAGGCCTGCTCGCCCCAGGCGGCCAGAGCATCGACAAAGCTCACGTAGACTAGGTTGTTCTCGTTTTGGAACTCCTCGGGGCAACCCGTGATGGTGAGCTTGTCGGCGCGCTCAAAGGTGAAGTGCGAGTAGAGGCTGACGGCCATGCCGAGGGTGTCGTAGCCGATGCCTAGGTTGGCGCTGGTTGCTGGGACGGTGATTTTGATCATGTGAGTCCTCCTGGCGTGCCTGGCTGTTTAGTTCGCTGCTCGGGCAGTCCTGCGCAAGACGGAAAGCACATTAAGTGCTTTCCTTTGCGTGCGGAACTCGCGACGAACTAAACAGCCAGGCACGCTGTGCGCGTTCGTCATCATCCCGGGGGTTATCTGATGAAAGAAGGTGCGCCGGCTTTCGCCGGCGCTTAATGAGGGGTTTAGTTGGTAGCCATCTTTTTTGCTGCGGACTCGACGTAGCTGGCCATCTCATCGACGTCGCAGACGTCTTCGAAGCGGACGGGTTTGGACTCGAGTTCGGCGAGCTGGGTCGGGGCGACCGTGTTGGTGGCCTGCTCGAGCACACGCATAGCCTCAAAATCGTCCTCGGGAACGTCGAGCCCCAGGGCGTCGCAGCAGGCGCGCGGGAACTTGTAGGGGCTGGCGGTCGAAAGCAACACGCGGGCCTTAGCGCCCTCGGCGGGGGCGACCTGCTCAAAGACGTGATAGCCGCAGGCGGTGTGCGGGTCAATCACGTAGCCGTTTGCGTCCCAGCAGCTCTTGATGGCAGCGCGGACCTCGTCCTCGCTGGCCCAACCGCAGCCAAAGACGCTCTGAATCTTTGCCAGCAGGTCGGCGGGAACCTCGTAGCGACCAGTCTGTGCCAGCTGCTCCATAAGGCCGGCAACGAGCTCGCAGTCGCCATCGGACAGGAAGTACAGCATGCGCTCCAGGTTAGAGCTGATGAGGATGTCCATCGACGGCGAGATGGTCGTGAAGAACGGACGGTTGCGGTCGTAGACGCCGGTGGTCAGGAAGTCGGCGAGCACGTTGTTCTTGTCGCTGGCCACGACGAGTTTGGCGACGGGCAGACCCATGCGCTTGGCATAGTAGCCGGCCAGGATGTCGCCAAAGTTGCCGGTCGGTACGCAGAACTCCACGGCGTCGCCGGCCACAATGGCGCCGGCGCGCAGCAGCTGCGCATAGGCGGCAAAGTAGTAGACAACCTGCGGCACCAGGCGGCCGACGTTGATGGAGTTGGCACTCGAAAGCACAGTGCCGGCGGCTTCCAGGCGCTCGGCAAGCTCCTTATCGGCAAAGATGCGCTTGACGGCACTCTGGGCATCGTCGAAGTTGCCGCGGATGCCGCAGACGGCGACGTTATCGCCCTCCTGCGTGGACATCTGCAGATTCTGCACGCGGCTGACCTTGCCCTCGGGATAAAAGACGGTGATGCCCGTGCCCGGGGCGTCGGCAAAGCCGGCGAGTGCTGCCTTGCCCGTGTCGCCCGACGTGGCGGTGACGATCATGATGCGCTCGGCGCCGCCGTCCTTGGCAGAGGTGCGGGCCATCAGGCGGGGGAGCATCTGCAGGGCGACGTCCTTAAAGGCGCTTGTGGGGCCGCCAAAGAGTTCCATCACATAGGTCTGAGGGGCATCGGCGCCCGGTGCGGCGTCGAGTTTGACGAGCGGCGTGACCTCTTCGCTCGCAAACGTGCTGCGGTAAGCCTCGTCGACACACGCCGAAATTTCTTCGTCCGTGTAATCGTTCAGTAACATTCCCAACACATCTTGAGCGATTTCAAAGTACGATTTATCGGCAAGCGAGCTGATATCGACCTGTTGGATGCCCAGCTCGTCCGAGACAAACAAACCCCCGTCGGGAGCGATGCCGGTACGGATTGCCACCTTACTTGAGCACGATAAAGTGCGTCCTCGTGTACTATGATAAGTTCCCATATAACACTGCTCCTCGGATGCCTTGGTCCCAATCGGTGAACCCATGGTATCAGAGCACGCAAAACAGGTTTGCAGAGGCTTTTAGAAAGGTAACCTCCACGCCATGATAAAAATTGCCAAGTTTGGCGGCTCGTCGGTCGCCGACGCCGAACACTTCAAGAAGATCAAGGCCATCGTCGATGACGACCCTGCCCGCCGTTTTGTGGTGGTTTCCGCCTGCGGTCGCCGCTTTAAGGGCGATACCAAGGTGACCGACCTGCTCTACCTGGTTAACGCGCACGTTAAGTATCACGTCTCGTGTGAGGAGCTGCTCGAGGACATTGGCCAGCGCTATTTTGATATCGCTGACGAGCTGGAGCTCGCCTATCCCATCCGCGAGGAGTTCGCGGCCTTTGCCGAGCGCGCCCGCTCGGGCGGCTACTCCACCGAGGAGCTTGTAAGCCGTGGCGAGTACTTTACCGCTCGCCTGATGGCCGAGTACTTGGGCCTGCCGTTCTTGGACGCCGCGACGGTCGTAGCGTTCCATCACGACGGTACACTCAGCATGAACCGCACCTCCGAGCTGGTGCAGGAGTACGGTCAGCAGGGCGGCTTTGTTATGCCCGGTTTCTACGGCGCGACGCGAGAGGGCCAGATCAAGCTGCTCGACCGTGGCGGCGGCGATATCTCGGGCTCGATCCTTGCCAAATGCCTGGGCGCCGACCTGTACGAGAACTGGACCGACGTCTCGGGCTTCTATTCTGCCGATCCGCGTATTGTTCCCGAGGCTCAGCCCATTGCGCGCGTTACCTACGAGGAGCTGCGCGAGCTTTCGTACATGGGCGCAAGCGTCCTGCACGAGGAGGCCGTGTTTCCCGTGCGCGAGGCGGGTATTCCGCTGGTCATCAAGAACACCAATGCGCCGCAGGACCCCGGCACCATCATTAGCGAGACGGCTGACGAGGGTGAGGCCGAGCCCATCATTACCGGCGTGACCGGCAAGCGCGGTTTTGTCGCCATCAACGTCGCCCGCGACCGCACCAAGCCCCGTGTTGGCTTTATGCGCCGTGCGCTTTCGGTCTTCGAGCGCTATGACGTTTCCGTCGAGCACATGCCCACTGGTGTGGACCGCTTTGGCGCCGTGGTGCAGGAGCAGGATGTGCACGATTCGCTGTACTCGCTCGTGGGCGACATTCAGCAGGAGGTCGAGCCGCTCGAGATCGAGGTTGTCGAGGGCTTGGCGCTTATCGCTACCGTTGGCCGCAACCTGCGCGGCCGCGCGGGTATCTCGGGCCACCTGTTTGGCATGCTTGGCCAGGCGGGCGTGAGCGTGCGTATGATTTCGCAGAGCTGCGACGAGATCAACATCATCATTGGTGTGGAGGAGAAGGACTTCGATCTGGCGATTCAGACCATTTACCGTGCCTTCTCCGACGAGAACGGCATTGTGAAGGTCTCCGACCTGGAGGCTTCCGCGCCGGTCGATCCCGCCCTGACCGCGCTCCACAAATAGTTGACATCCCGGCGATTTTTTGGGACATGTCTCATAAAACTACGGCGGGGCGTTTCGTTTCGGTTTCGTCTCGACGGGGCGGGTTTCGTGTCCGCCCCGTTCTTGTATACACTGGCAACAATAATCGGCCTGCTCGTCGTGCGGGCAAAAGCCACAACCTTTAAAGGGGGAAGCATGAAACAGTACACGGTTGCTATTTTGGGCGCGACGGGGGCCGTGGGCACCCAGATGCTCGAGTGCCTCAACGAGCAGGAGTTCCCGGTTGGCAAGCTCAAGCTGCTGGCGAGCGCGCGTTCTGCGGGCAAGACCGTCGAGTTCCGCGGCGAGCAGGTTGTGATCGAAGAGGCTTGCCCCGCGGCCTTTGAGGGCTGCGATATTGTGCTTGGCGCCGCCGGCGACGACATCGCAAAGGAGCTGCTGCCCGAGGCCGTCAAGCGCGGCGCCGTCGTGGTCGACAACAGCCATGCCTTCCGCATGGATCCCGAGGTGCCGCTGGTCGTGCCCGAGATCAATGCCGACGATATCAAGTGGCATCACGGCCTTATCGCCAATCCCAACTGCGCGACCATTATCGGCCTGGTTCCCACGTGGCCGCTGCACCAGCTCGCCGGTGTCAAGCGCATGATCGTCTCGACGTATCAGGCGGCTTCGGGTGCCGGCGCTCCCGGTATGGCCGAGCTCGAGGCTCAGCTGGCCGCCCTGGGCCGCGGCGAGGAGATTCCCGAGCCGCGCGCGTTTGCCGCCCAGCTGGCGAGCAACCTGATTCCGCAGATCGGCGGTGTCAAGGAGGGAGGTTTTACCTCCGAGGAGATGAAGCTGCAAAACGAGGGCCGCAAGATCATGCATCTGCCCGAGCTGCGCGTGAACTGCACCTGCGTGCGCGTGCCCGTGCTGCGTTCGCACTCCGAGAGCATTACGCTCGAGTTTGAGCGCGATATTACGGTCGAGGAGGCCCGTGCTGCGCTGGCTGCCGCTCCCGGCGTCAAGCTGGTCGACGATATGGCTGCTGAGGATGCACACGACCGCTTCCCCATGCCGATGGATACGTCCGATCAGGACCTGATTTGGGTCGGCCGCGTGCGTCGCGATATCTCGAACCCCGAGGCCGCGCGCGGGATCACCTTCTGGTGCTGCGGCGACCAAATCCGTAAGGGCGCGGCAACCAACGCCGTCCAGATCGCTAAGCTGCTCTGCGAGTAGTGTGACCTGTCCGGCGGGGGCCGGGCTGAGCTTTCAAAACGTCCTCGACCATGTGTGGCGCCTTGCCCTGCTCCTTCAGAGCCGCGGACAAGGCGCCACACTGGTCTGCGGAGTGTTCTGAAAACTAAGCCCAGCCCCCGCCTGCGGTGACGCTGCTGCGAGCGGTCTGTGATGGGGCCGTTGTTGATTGAGGCCGCAGGGCCGATGTGGGCGCACGCGGTTGTTGCGGGCCCTGGTCCCGGCGGCGGCCTCGGCGCTTTGCGCCTGCCGCCTTTGGGGACTGTGGAGCGCGGCCGGGAGCCGCGGCGCGCTGCGCCTGCTGCCTGGGGTGACTTTGGGGTTAGTGCGAATCGAAGGTGAATGGTTTCCCGGGAAGTGAACGACCTATTTTGGACCCTTGAAGCCTCGGCATATTTTGGTCGCCATTTCCTGCGGTTTTATTGCATGAATCCTGCTGTTTTGCAATCAAAAAATGCGGATGCTTCGGGGCTCTAGTTTTACTCGTTCACTTCCCGGAAAACCATTCACCTTCGTTTTTGCCGGACATCGTTTTGGGCGTTTCGACTCGGTATCGGTCGATATTGAGAGGGAAAACGCCCTCCCTTGGACAATCAGTCTGTCCGGATGTATCTGCGGGGGTTGTCTGCACAGTTCGCGGTATTATGTTTGCGAAGTTTTGAAAGGAGCCGCCGGTGGTCACGACGACGTTTGCTTCGCCTTTGGGCGAAATCCTGCTTGCCGCTGATGGCCGCGGTTTGACGGGGCTTTGGTTTGAGGGGCAGGAGCACTTTGGCTCTACGCTTCTTCGGGAAGACTCCGAACGTGTTGAAGGCGCCGATGCGGTTTCCGGTACTGGTGGCATGTCGTCGGTAGGTCCGGCAAATGGCGCGGCTTCTTCGGTGCTTGAGCGTTCTTGGGCTTGGCTGAATGCTTATTTTGCGGGGCAAGAGCCTCGGTTTACGCCGCCGTTGCATATGATTGGCACGGCGTTTCAGCGTGAAGTTTGGTACGAGCTGCTTTCTGTTCCGCGTGGCGAAGTTGCTACGTATGGCGAGATCGCCCGGCGTGTTGCGGCTCGACATCGTGTACCGGGAAACGAGGCGCCCGTTGTATCTCCCCGTGCTGTGGGGGCTGCGGTCGCGCGTAATCCCATTTCGATTATCGTGCCGTGCCATCGCGTGGTGGCGGCCGACGGATCGCTCAACGGATATGCCGGCGGACTTGATCGCAAGGAATGGCTGCTCCGGCTTGAGGGTGCGTACGAGGCGTAGCGCTCGAGCACTTTGCATAGCCAAGATGCCGTGAAAGAACGGGACACGCTTTCCGAATGGAGGCTCAGACGGAAACCACGTCCCGGAATTCTGTTTTAAAGCGGGATGCGCTTTCCGATTGGCGTCCCGAGCGGAAACCGTGCCCCGGAATACAGCCTCAGAGTGGGACGCCGTTTCCGGTTGAGACCACCTGCCTGGACATCGATCTACGCCCGCTCCTGCAGGGCGTAGATCGATTTGTCCATGTTGAACAGATAAGCCACAACGCAGACAATAAAGAACATCGGCAGGTTGCCAAAGCCGAAGACTTCGCAGCCAATAAGGATGGGTGCGAGCCGCATCGCTGACGGCATAAGCCCCATAACGGCGATGTGCGCATAGGGGTTGGGGAGCAGCCGCGCCGCAAGGGTCTTGGCGTGGGCCAGGCACCAGGCAAAGGCGCCGCCTACCATGCCAAACGCGCTGCCCAACACCGGGGAGGCCAAGCGCGCATGAGGCGGCAGCGTCAAAACACAAGCGTCAACTGCGCGCCCTGCTCAACGGGCTGCTCCTTGTGCTCGCTCAGAAGGACCATTCGGTCTTCGTATTGCTTTTCGGTCATCTCGATAACGGTGACCTCTCCAGCGCTTGGAAGATTCAGCTTAAGGCGAGCGATATGCGCCGCTGCGGATTCGCGAGTTACCAATAGGCGCGAATACACCGAAAACTGCTCCATATGGTATCCGTCGTTAATCAGAAACTTTCGAAAGTCGCTATACTGCCGACGCTCGGCTTTACTTCCCGTTGGAAGATCGAACAGAACCAATAACCTCATAACCCTCATGGCTCCTCCCTATTCAACAGTTACCATCTCGAGCCCTTTTAACTCGGGTAACAGCAGTTTCTTGGGATCCTTTTCGAGAACGGCTGTTCTGAGTGAAGAGAGCGTTGTCTCTATGCACTGTTGACAGCCGCAGCGTTTTCCGTCGATGGTCATAACGTGCTCAAACACACGAGCCAACAATGCTTTGTCGCGCTGTCCTAAGGGTTCTGCAACGCCATAGCTCATGACAATTAGGTCGACGAGGGGGCGGAACGGTTCAATGAGATCGTCGACAAGATTGAATGCGTTGTAAACGCTGTGATGGTGAAGTCCCTGGGATACGAGCCATCCACCACCAACGGCCGCTCTTCCGATGCCCGCGCGCAAGACGCTGTATCCGTAGTCGAGGGCAGAGCTTTGCATACTGTTACGTCTTGTTCCTTCGGTAATGAGGGCTTTAAAGTACGCGGAGGCAGCTGCGCCTTCTCGATTGTCCGTGTCGCCCGAAAGAACGGTTTTGGCATATGAGGGGAGAGGGTCTGTAGGCAGCCCCATTTCTGTGAGAACCGCCGCTTGGTTGAGTATCTTTGTCTGAACGATTCGTTTCCAAAGCTGCTTTTTAAACGGAAGACTCATTGCAAGCTGGTCCTCGACGATGCGTGCATGGCGCGAATGGGCTCCCATGGGGAGCATGAGACCGTTAGGCATGTGGTCACGTCCGCAAATCATAACGCCTATTCCCGCGTCGTTGAGTTGTGACATACAGGCAACTGTCATTGTTGTTTGATGGGATTCGACGATGACGACCCAAATGTCTTCGAGGGGAATGGTGGAGCTTCGATCGTCCACGTTAATCATCAATAGGCCGTTTTTGATACAGAGATGGGCTTTGCTCTGGATAAGTATTGTCCGTTGGGCCATTTTGTTGACGA
>URUC01000077.1 GCA_900550965.1 uncultured Collinsella sp.
CCTCAGCCTAAAAGGGCCGCTCGTCCCAAGCCCGTCGAGCCCAAACCGAGCCGTGACGAGATGACCTTTGCCCAGCGCATGGTCACCTCCAAGGAGCCCACGGGCGAGAACGAGATCCCCGGTATGGCGCCGGCTCAAAAAATCATCATTGTCCTTGCCCTCATCGCGTTTGTCATCTTTATGGGCTACACGATCCTGACCAGCATGGGTCTGCACTAGCCTGTTCGCGCTGGGCTCCATGCCCGCACGCCCGCCTCGCCAACCCTCAACCTCTGCACAACGCATCCGAAAGGTCGCCCCATGGCTTTGACCGATATCTCTCATCCCACCGACATTGCAATGCTCACCGATCTGTACGAGCTCACTATGGCCCAGGGCCTGTGGGAGAGCGGCAAGGCCAATGAGCAGGGTTGTTTTACCGCGTTTTACCGCGACCATCCCTTTGGCAGCGCCTATGCCGTCATGTGCGGCACCGCCGAGCTGCCCGAGCTGGTCGAGAACCTGCGCTTTACGCCCGAGGATATCGACTACCTCGCCTCACTCCAGGCCCCGGCCGGCGGCGCGATGTTCAAGCCTGCATTCCTCGACTACCTGCGCGATTTTCGTGCACATGTAAACATCGACGCCGTCCCCGAGGGCGAGCTCGTCTTTCCGCGCGAACCCATGGTTCGCGTCACCGGTCCCGCGCTGGAGTGCCAGCTGCTCGAAACGGCGCTGCTCAACATCGTCGGCTTCCAGACGCTTGTCGCCACCAAGACGGCGCGCGTGGTGCTGGCGGCGGACGGCCGTCCCGTTGCCGAGTTTGGCCTGCGCCGCGCCCAGGGTCCCGATGGCGGGCTGGCCGTCGCGCGCGCGAGCTACGTTGCCGGCTGCTCCTCTACGTCCAATGTGCTCGCCGGCCGCCGCTACGGTATTCCCGTCTTTGGCACGCATGCGCACAGCTGGGTCATGAGCTTCGACTCCGAGCTCGAGGCATTCCGGGCTTTTGCTAAGTCGAGTCCCAAGAACTGCACGCTGCTCATCGACACCTACGACGTACGCGAGGGTTGCGAGCATGCCATTACGGTTGCCAAGGAGATGGAAGCGGTGGGCGAGCGCCTGTCGGCCATTCGCATCGACTCCGGCGACCTCGCCAAGCTCTCCAAGTATGTGCGCGGCCGTTTTGATGCCGAGGGCCTGCCCTATGTGGGGATCTCGGTTTCTAACGATTTGGATGAGTACACGATTCAGTCGCTGCTCGACCAGGGCGCGCCCATCGACAGCTTTGGCGTGGGTACCAAGCTTGCGACCTGCTACGATCAGCCTGCGCTGGGCGGCGTGTACAAGCTTTCGGCCCGTCGTGCGAGCGACGCGGAGCCGTGGACGCCGGTGGTGAAGCTTTCCGAGCAGCCCTACAAGCGCACGATCCCCGGCGTGCAGCGCGTACGACGCTATTACGACGGCTTTGGCGGCCCGGTCTGCGACATGATTTATGACGAGGACCATCTGGCAGGGGAGGGCGCCGCGCGCGGCAATACCCTTGTGGCCGTGAACGATGCCGCCCTGGTGACCGACGTGTCCGAACTTGAGTATCGCGAGCTGCTGGTGCCGATCGTGCGCGATGGCAGTGCGGTGGCTCCACGTGAGAGCATCCAGGACGCGCGCGAGCGCTGTGCTTGGGCGCTCGACCATCTGGACGCAGCTTTCAAGCGCTTCTTGTACCCGCAGACCTATGTGGTGGGTATGGAGCAGGGCCTGGCTCAGGTGCGCGACGAGCTCGTGCGCAAGAACATGGCCGCGGCCTCTGCCTTTCCCTGGGCTCACTAATTCCTTGGGCGGTAGGGGCGAGTCACGCTTCCCTTGCCGCCGGCTCGGCCGTTCGCTGAACAGTTGATTGGTTTGACGTATGACGACTTCTTATAAAACGATGGTGGTAAAGATCGGTTCGTCCACGGTGGTGGGCGCCGACGGCAAGGTCAACCGCGCCTTTATCGGCGGGCTTGCCGATCAGGCCGCAGCGCTGCGCGAGCTTGGCTGGCGCCTGGTCGTGGTGAGCTCGGGCGCCATTGCCTGCGGCTATCCCGTGCTGGGCTTCGACCGTAAGCCGGTCGGTGACCTGCCGAGCCTGCAGGCCTGCGCCTCGGCCGGTCAGTGCATCATCTCGTCGGCCTACGACGAGGAGTTCCATGCGCGCGACCTGCTCACCTCGCTCGTGCTGCTCACGCGTCACGACACGGCGCGCCGCACGTCCTACCTGCACGCGCGCGACGCCCTGCTGCGCCTTGTGGAGCTGGGTGTGGTGCCGGTCGTCAACGAGAACGATACCGTCACCGTCGATGAGATCAAGTTTGGCGACAACGACACGCTGGCGGCGCTTGTGAGCTGCCTGGTTTCTGCCGATCTGTGCGTGACGCTCTCGGACATCGATGGCCTCTACACCGTCAATCCGCACGAGGATCCCACGGCCGAGTTCGTCCCGGTCGTGCATAAGATCGACGCCAAGATCATCGCCTCGGCGGGCGATTCTTCCACATCGGTGGGCACGGGCGGCATGATCACCAAGATCCGCGCGAGCCGCATTCTCATGACGGCGGGCATTCAGAGCGTGATTTGCTCGGGCGAGGAGCCCGATGCGCTCGTGCGTCTGGCCCGCTGCGAGAGCGTGGGTACGCTGTTCGATCCGCCGGCGGAGCGCCTGGACATTGCGCCGCGCAAGCTGTGGATCGCACTGGGCGACAAGGCGCACGGCTCGGTGACGGTCGATGACGGCGCCGCGAAGGCGCTGGTCAGCCGCGGTTCGTCGCTGCTCGCGGTGGGTATTCGCGAGGTCGATGGCGTGTTTTCCGAGGGCGATGTGCTCGACGTGTGCGACCCGAGCGGCATGGTTGTCGCCCGTGGTATCGCCGAGGCCGATTCGGACGTGCTGGAGCTTGCCGCCGGCCGCCGCCAGGACCAGATTGCCAGCAACCGCCTGCTCGCAGACCTGGCCGAGAAGCCCGCGATCCATAGGGACAACTTGATAGTGTTTGCATAAAGAGAGGCAGCGCTGCGGCTCGTTTTGCCAGCAGTGCTGCCTCTCCTTTTCCGGCACTTGGGGACGTTCCTTATGTGCCGGCACTTTGGGACACTCCTTTGCTAGAAGATCTGGCGCAGGTCTCCGCGGTTGAGGGCTTCGTCGAAGAGGTGCTTGAACACCACGCTGCCGTGCAAGCCGTCGTGCTCGAACTCGTTGGTCACCCAGGCATGCGAGTTGCCCACGCGACTGAGCGTATCGAGCTGCATGCCCGAGTCCACGTACATGTCATCGAAGTACACCGCGGCCTGCAGGGGCACCTCGTTGCACGCCAGGCGCTGCGGGTCGTAGATCTTGTCCCAGCTTGTGTCTTCCATAAGCAGATCCATCGCCGGCTTGAAGGGCTTAAGTTCGGGCATCTGCTCAAACATCCACGGGAACATGGCCTCGCCGGTAAACATGAGCGGTCGCGTGAGCGTGTCGAACTCGGCACGACGGGCCTTCTCTTCTGCCGCGGCCCAGCGAATGGGCATGGTGTCGCCGTCGGCGTAGATGAACTCCTGAAGCGTCCAGTACAGCGGATTCGTGCGCGTGTTGGTGCGCTCGAAGGCGCGCATCAAAAAGCTGTCAGATACCGAGGCGCCGCAGGCCAGCGTGCCGTCGCCGTCAACAAAAGCATGATCGATAATCCAATGCATGCGCTCAAAGCTCGGCTTCATGCCAAAGTCGCTGCCCATGAGCTGTAGGCGTTCGACCGTCATCGGCGAGCCGTCGGGTAGCACGGGCTTTTGCTCCTCGAGGGCATCTGCCAGGGCCGCCACGCGCTCGACGTCGGCGGGGTAGCGGTTGTAATACTGCTGCGTCTTGGCGGCCATGCGCGGGAAGGTGTGCGCGTAGACCTCGCTTGCGCTCGCCGGTACGTGGGGGATGCCGCCGCAGGTAAAGCTTGCCGCCACGCCCTCGGGGAAGAGCGACAGGTAGCTCAGCGTCAAAAAGCCGCCGTAGCTCTGCCCGAGCGTGACCCAGGGCCTGCCGCCAAAGCCCACCAGGCGCAGGTACTCAAAATCGCGCACGATGGAGCTGGCGAGGTGGCGCTTGAGGAAGTCCGCCTGCGAGCGGGCAGCATCGGAGCCGGCCGCCTCGGCGCGCTCGCCCAGTGCGGCAATCGTGCGCCCGTCTACACAGCTGCTGCGCCCGGTACCGCGCTGGTCGGGCAGCACGACGCGGAAATGCTTGACGGCCTCTTCGATCCAGCCATCGCTTGTGGGCGACAGCGGACGCGGGCTCTCGCCACCGGGGCCACCCTGCAAAAAGAGAAGGAGCGGCAGGTCGTCGTTGATGCGGTCGGGTGCGCAAACCACGCGGTAGAAGAGCTTGATGCTCTCGGGCGCGCCGGCGATGGGTGTCGGTATAGCGCCGCGGCGCATGGTGCTGCCGACGGCCAGGAGCATCGGCTCCAGGCCGCGCCAGTCGAGGGGGACGTCGATGCTGTGGTCCTCGACATACAGGCCGGGGACGTGGTACGAAGTGATGAGGGCCATGTGAGTCTTCCGTTCGTTGCGGTGTTTCGGGTTGACCAATTCTACCGCCGCGGGCGAGGCCATGCGCAAATCGGCTACCATGGTTGCAAACTTCTAGGAGAAAGGGCCGCCCATGTCGGTCGATATAGCCACGTATGTCCACGATCTTGCCGTTGCCGCTAAGGCAGCGTCGGCCTCGCTTGCCACGGCGAGCGACGAGCAGCGCCAGGAGGCCGTGCGCGCCATGGCCGCAGCACTGCGCAACGGTGTCGACTCCATCGTCGCCGCCAACGAGCTCGATATGTCCGCCGCGCGCGATGCGGGGACCTCGGCGGGGCTCCTCGACCGTCTGCTGCTGACGCCCGAGCGCGTCGAGGGTATGGCCGCCGGCCTGGAGAAGCTCGCCGAGCTGCCCGATCCTGTCGGCCGCGTGCTCGACCACCGCGTGCTCGCAAGCGGCGTGGACCTCACCCGCGTGAGCGTGCCGTTGGGCCTAGTCGCCATGGTGTACGAGGCGCGCCCCAACGTGACGGCCGACGCCGCGGGCATCTGCATCCGCACCGGCAACGCCTGCATTCTGCGCGGCGGCTCGCTGGCCTATCACTCGTGTGCCATGATTGCCGAACTGCTGGCCGATGCGCTCGAGGCCAAGGGCTTCCCGCGCGAGGCCGTGTCGATGATCGAGTCTACCGACCGCGAGGCCACCGGCGAGCTCATGAAGCTCCGCGGCGTCGTCGATGTGCTCATTCCGCGTGGCGGTGCGGGCCTGATCCAGCGCTGCGTGCGCGAGTCGCTCGTTCCGGTGATCGAGACGGGCACGGGTAACTGCCACATCTACGTGCATGAATCCGCCGACTTCGATAAAGCACTCAACATTATCGTCAATGCCAAGACCCAGCGCGTGGGCGTGTGCAATGCTGCCGAGTCGCTGCTGGTCGACCGTGCCGTGGCCGATGCGTTTTTGCCCGCGGTCGTGGCCGTGCTGCATGACCACGGCGTGCTCATTCACGGCGACGAGGCCACGTGCGCCGCATGCGCCGACGCCGGGCTTGCCGAGGGCGATGACTACGTTGCCGCGACTGAGGAGGACTGGGGTCGCGAGTATCTGGCGCTCGAGATGAGCGTGAAGGTCGTGGCGAACGAGGACGAGGCCATCGCGCACATCAACCGCTACGGCACGATGCACTCCGAGGCCATCGTTGCAGAGGACACGGATGCTTGCGAGCGCTTCCTGGACGAGGTCGATGCCTCGGCCGTGTATGCCAACGCCAGCACGCGCTTTACCGACGGCGGCGAGTTTGGCCTGGGCGCCGAGATTGGCATCTCGACCCAAAAGCTCCACGCCCGCGGCCCCTTTGCCGCCGAGGCCCTCACCACCTACAAATACAAGCTCCGCGGCACCGGCCAGGTCCGCCCCTAAACCCCTCGTAAACGAAAACCGCCACAAAGGTGCCTGTCCCCTTTGTGGTGGTTTTGGAATTAAGCCTGAAAGGTGTCGCGGTCGGGGGCGAAGGACTGCATGGCCGCGATGGTACGGTCGAAGAGTTCGGGGAGCTCCCAGCCCAGCATCTCGGCACCCTGCGTAATCACGTCGCGCGAGCAGCCGGCGGCAAAGCGCTTGTCCTTGAACTTTTTCTTGAGCGACTTGGTCGTAAAGTCCATGACGCTCTTACTCGGACGCATGATGACGGCAGCACCGATCAGGCCGGTGAGCTCGTCGCAGGCAAACAGGATCTTTTCCATCTGCAGCTCGGGCTTGGGCAGCGAGGTGTTGAAGTCCGACGTGTGCGTCTGAATGGCGCGAATGAGATCGGGAGAGGCGCCCTCGCCTTCAAGGATCTCGGCCGCATAGATGGTGTGGTTCATGGGGTCGTCCTCATGCTCCTCCCAATCCAGGTCGTGCAGCAGACCGACGATGCCCCAAAACTCCTCGTTCTCGGGGTCGAACTCGCGCGCAAAGTAGCGCATAGTGCCCTCGACCGTCTCGCCATGGGTGATGTGGAACGGGTCCTTGTTGTGCTCGTTGAGCAGTTCGAACGCGCGGTCGCGGGTGATTCCGGCGGTAAGCGGCTCTGCCATAGGAGACTCCTTGTGCTCGTGGGTATCGATAAGAATGAATACTACTAGAACAAGAAAACCACCACAAAGGTGCCTGTCCCCTTTGTGGTGGTTTTTGGCGCGGATGGGTTAGTTGAGGGCGGCTCGGGCTAGGCGAGCTTCGGCGTCCTCCTCGGTGACGCCCAAGGCCACGGCGAATTCCTCGATGGAGCGGCGCTTGGCTTCCTTAAGTACGCGCATGTAGTAAGAGCTGGGCTTTTTATCTGCTTCCTCGGCCTGGCGAATGCGGTGCATCATGGTCTTTGCCACGCGGACCGTCTCGGGCGCGCCCAGCTTGAGCTGCTGCTTAAAGTGCGTCTCCTCAAGTGAGCTGTTGCGCTCGGTAAAGGTGTCGCACTCCAGCTCGTCGTAGTGGCTCAGCAGGTGCTCGGCATCTTGCTGCGAGATGGCAGCGTGCAAACGGTCGGCCTGCGCCACGGGGTACATGAGGATTGTCTGCGCATGTCCCTGCTTGGTCTCGAGCAGCAGCATGGGCTGCGGTGTGTCGTCCCTAAAACCGACGACGGTGCAGACTCCCTGACCCGGATGAATGACGTGTTGACCGATTGAGAACATGCTACCTCCAACTTATACGAATTTACGTATGTCTAGAATAACACGCTGACGTGCGCAAATCCTCACTTTATGCAGGAAAAGCACACAACTCTGATAGGTAAGAGTATTCGATAAAAGACACAGCTCATTCACACCTTTATGCATTTTCAACGCGTGCATAATCTGCAGGCAGACCGGCATCTTTGAGTGAGTCCATACAAGCTGTAGTCAATTTTGTGCATATGCAATTTCGATTGGCTTTACCCTGCGACAGTGCCCGTCGCTTGTGATAGAGTGCTACAAACTCTGGCTTTTGCCCTACGAGTGACCAAGAGCTCGGGGGCTTTAACACAAGGAGGATCTATGCCCGAGAAGATTGAAGAGCTGGTACGCGCTGCGCTTGCTGCGGCCCAGGAGGCCGGCGACCTTTCCGCATTTGAACTTGACGATTGCGCTATCGAGCGACCGGCTGACACTTCTCATGGCGAGTGGACCTCTACCATGGCCCTGAAGTCCGCCAAGCTGGCCCACTGCGCCCCGCGCAAGATCGCCGAGGCCATCGTTGCCCATATGCCCGAGGATCCCGCGATCGAGAAGGTTGAGATCGCAGGCCCCGGTTTCATCAACTTCTACCTCTCCGTTGCCGTCAAGAACGCCATCTTTGGCGAGGCTCGCGAGAAGGGCATGGACTTCGCTAAGTCCAACGTCGGTGGTGGCCTGAAGACCCAGGTCGAGTTCGTTTCCGCCAACCCCGTCGGCCCCATGCACATTGGTCACGGCCGCTGGGCCGCTCTGGGCGACTCCCTTTGCCGCGTCATGGACCACGCCGGTTACGACATCCAGCGTGAGTTCTACATCAATGACCACGGCTCTCAGATGAACACCTTCGGCAACTCCATCAGCACGCGCTATATGCAGCTTGCCGACATCATCGCCAAGCAGGGCGTTGATATCGACGAGGCTCACAAGCTGCTGATCGCCGACCGTGACGCCTTTGTTGCCGACGAGAACGACGAGCATCCCGAGACCCATCCGTATCAGGACAACTTTGCCGAGACTCTGGGCAAGGACTCCTACGGCGGCGACTACATCATCGACGAGGCCGCCGAGTTCTGGCGCACCGACGGCGATAAGTGGGTCGACGCCGATCCGCAGGAGCGCATGGAGAGCTTCCGTGAGCGCGGCTACGTGAAGATGGTCGACAACATGCGCGACCTCTGCCACGCCGTCAACTGCGACTTTGACCGTTGGTACTCCGAGCGCTCGCTGTATGTGAAGGACACCGAGGGCGAGACCGCCGGCACCTCCGCCGTCGACCGCGCTTTTGAGAAGCTCGACAAGATGGGCTACCTCTACACCAAGGACGGCGCCCTGTGGTTCCGCTCCACCGATCTGGGCGACGACAAGGACCGCGTCCTGATCAAGTCCGACGGCGAGTACACCTACTTCGCCTCCGACGTCGCCTATCACTGGGATAAGTTCCAGCGCGTCGACCACGTCATCGACATCTGGGGCGCCGACCACCACGGTTACATCGAGCGCGTCCGCTGCGTCTGCGACGCTCTGGGTTACCCCGGCAAGTTCGAGGTTCTACTGGGCCAGCTCGTCAACCTGCTGCGTAACGGCAAGCCCGTCCGTATGTCCAAGCGCAAGGGCACCATGGTGACCCTGCAGGAGCTCGTCGACGAGGTCGGCTCCGATGCCGCTCGCTACACGCTCATCTCCAAGAGCTCCAACCAGATGGTCGACTTCGACATTGAGGCCGTTAAGAAGCGCGACAACTCCAACCCGGTCTATTACGTGCAGTACGCTCACGCTCGCGTCTGCTCCATCCTGCGCCGTGCCGCTGACGTAACGCCTGAGCAGGCCGACGAGATGGGCATGAAGGCCGTTGCCGCCAAGGCCATCGGTGAGAACGTCGATTACTCGCTGCTGACCGACCCGACCGAGCTCGCCCTTTCGCGCAAGCTTAACGAGCTTACCGACCTGATCGCCAGCTGCGCTCGCGACCGCGCTCCGTTCCGTCTGACGCACTTTGCCGAGGAGCTCGCCGGTGACTTCCACAGCTTCTACGCTGCCTGCCAGGTGCTGCCGAGCGAGGGCCGTCCCGTCGGCCCCGAGCTTTCGCGTGCCCGTCTGGCCGCTTGCGATGCCGTCCGCGTGACGCTCGCCCTGGTGCTCACCCTCGTTGGCGTTTCCGCGCCCGAGCAGATGTAACCTGCGGGTCATTTGGCCGTGTAGGTTTGGTTTAACAGAGCCCTATAAGCCCGATCTCCTACGGAGGTCGGGCTTTTTTCGCAAACGCCGACGTATTGATGAATTTGGAACTGCTGGAAATACGAAACTATGCCGGTTT
>URUC01000078.1 GCA_900550965.1 uncultured Collinsella sp.
CAAAAGGATGACTACGCCTACCGCTCGACCGATCTGTCCAACAATTACTTTGTGCGAAACGGCAAGGCCAATGAATGGGCCGAGAAGTATGCCGACCGCATTCAGCAGCACTTGGATGCCAAGGAAGAGAGCTTTTCCATAGATGCTGACAACGGAACCTTCCCGCCGAGCATCTCGGGAATACAAAACGCGCTCGTTGCGTACGATATGAACCAGAGGGAATGGAGCGTGGCCTCCAACGGCGTAACACTCACGGTGACGTCTAATGTCACGACGGCCTCGAGCTACCAGTGGTCAGCGAAGTTCGACTTCGAGGCTGAGTATCCCGAGACAAAACCCATTCCAAAACCAACCGAATTCGACGGCTACTTCACCGTCAAAAGCGCCCTGCCCGGCGATGCCTCGCTCGACGTGGCATCAGGCTCGCTCGACCCCGGCGCAAACGTCCAGCTCTGGTCGACGAACGGGACCTCCGCCCAGGTACTCCGCTTCCGATACGACGCGCATGCCGGTGCTTACGAGATAACCAACGCGAAATCGGGGCTGGCGCTCGACGTCCAGGGCGGCTCGGCCCGGCCCGGGGGCAACGTCCAGCAATTCACGCGCAACGGGACGGGCGCCCAGCGCTGGGCAATCTCCGACAACGCGGACGGCACCGTGACAATCGCCTCGGCGAAGAACCCCTCGTGCGTGCTCGACGCCGCGGGCGGCAAGTCCGCCCCCGGGACCAACGTCCAGCTGTACCGGTCAAACGGCACCACGGCGCAGAAGTGGGTGCTAGAAAGCCGCTAGAAAAGGCTCGACGCGTATGAGCTGCGCCGAGCCTTCAAGGAGAATTGCATCTTTCATCGACGGGCCAAAGGTCTAGGCAAGAACGATCTTCTTGATAAACAAGGATTTAAGGCCGATCGTCAATGCATACTGGACGCCCATGGCCAGCGGAATCGCCATGATGTCGATAGCGCCCAGAAGAAGATAGCAGGCGATGAGGTAGATTACGTTGGCCAGAAGCGTTATCCCCGCAGACTGCTTCGACAGCCCGTAGGCTGTAAAGCATGGGTGTAGCGCCGAGAAGGTGATGCTGACGACAGTCAGCGCCGCAAGGGTGGCGAACAAGTGCCAGTAGCCTCCGTAGACTGGATCCATGAAAAACGAGAGAGCGGGCGGAACCGCAATGATTGCCAAGGCCGCGCAAGGCGCAACGACCTTGAAGACCATGCGCTCGATTTTCTTCACAACGACAAAAGCCTGGTCGTCCTGCCCCTTGGCTATCAGCTCTGCGAGCTGAGGCATGATTGCCTGCTGCACCGGCGTCGAGAGTAGGGTGAAAGCCGAGAGCAGCTGCTTGAAGAACTTGAACACACCAACAACCTCGCTGGAAAGCATGGATAGGAAGAATACGTCGAAGTACTGGATTGGCGCGTCGGCGGTCGCAGCCAGGTTCGACCACATTGTGAAAGAGAAGAAGCCCTCAGGGAGGTCGCGCCTCCTGGCAGCAGCCACGCCCTTCAGGCCGACATGCTTACCGACAACGAAGAGCGCGATAGCGAACAACGACACACTCTTTAGGACGTCCGCCGCGCAGTAGGCAAACGCAATCGCAGCGACATTCGGGCCAACAGCGTAGAACACTGCCGCGGCGAGGACGAGCTTCAGCGCCGCCACTGCGACCGCATGGATGGCGACATATTTGAACTTGTCAAAAAGCCTCAGCACTCCGGTCGGCGTGCCCTCGACATGCACAGCAATCTCGAAGCAGAATATCGTCGCGGCGAGCGTGGAGACGTCATCCCACCCGAGCAAGCTTGAGACGAGCGGAACAATCGCGAAAGCGACCGCGCACCCCATGAGGGCGGAGGCGATGTCGACGAAGAAACCAGCCTTTATGGTCGCGGCGAGTCCGGCGTCGTCCCTTCGCTCCTGGCAAATCGACCCATAGCGAATCACTCCCTGCCAAGACTGGAAGTTGAGGAACGCGTCCACGGCCTGCATGAACGTCTGGCCGATCATCAATGAACCGTAGCCTGCGGCCCCGAGGAACCCGGCGGACAAGAACGTCGTGACCATGTTGAGCGCAGAGGCGCCCCCCTGCCCCACCACAATCGTAGAGACGTTCTTGGCGAGCTTCAGCCAAAACTCGTTGCCTTTGAGCCGGCCCAGCAGCGATTTCACCCTACCGACCATCAACGCCCCTTCTTGCGTAGCGCCTTGGAAAGCTTGGCCGCGAAGCCACCGAGGAAAAACCGCCGAGACGGCGCCTTGTCGTCTTTCGCGCGCAAGGCGAAGCTATCTGCCCCCGCCATGGCGGCAATCGCTGCGCCGACGCCTATCTGCCTGTGGGTAACACCCGAGACCAGTTGTGGCTCGGCGACAATCCTCAACCGCCCACCGAATGGCTCGGGAGGGCGAATCTCCTCCCCCGCCGCGTCGAGGGCCCAAAGAAGCGGCAGTGACATACCGCCGTCGAGACAGGCGAACATGTTCCCGCTCTGCCTGAAGTTGATCTCGTTTAGGACCGCCCCATCCCTGGTGGCGAAGACCTCGATGTCGAACATGCCCCTGAAGCCCTCGCTCGAGAGCTCGCCGATTACTTTTTCGAGGAGCTTTTCCATCTCGGGAGCCGCCTCGGAACACCCGATGGCGACGTTGCCGGCCTTCCTTGGGAACGTGAGCTCTTTTCGCAGCGTTATGTGCGATTCCTTTCCATCCGACAGGAAGATGCAGCCCGAGGCCACGGCCTCGTAGTCGAAGTCCACGACCTCCTGGACCAAGAGTCGCTCGTAGCCGTCCGCGAATAGGCGGGTGACGGCAGCGGCGTAGGAATCCGGGGAGTCCACAATCGCGATGTCGGTCTTCTCGCCGAACGCGCTCACGAGCGGCTTCAATATGAGGGGAAAGCTGAGCCCGGCCGCCGCGTGATCACGACTCGTAACGATGACCGAACGCGCCATGGGCACGCCGTGCGCTTGCGCCCAAACATACTGCTCGTACTTGTCCATCAATCCCGCAACCCTGCCGGGCTCGCCTGAAAACGAATACGTGACGATGCCTTTCGGGGCAAGCTCGCGGTCGGCGACGTAGGCGGAAAGATCCGAGCTGGCGAGAACGATGCACAATCTTGGGTCTTTGTCTGTAAGCCAGGACCGATAACCTTCCGAGATGGCCTCTACGCTGTTATCGACAAGCTCGAAGTTCTTGGGACAATACTTCGAGGACGGTACCATGAGCCCGTCGGCGCTTTTCATACCCGAATGAAGAAGCAAGTCGAACGGGACCCCATCTCTTCCGAGGCTCCTCAGACTCGCCAGGGTGTTGTGGTGATCGCCGCCTACGACCAGAATACGCCACCCCTTGGGGAAGTCGATGTGTCTTTCACAAGTCATCGATCTATAACACCTCCAGAAAGAATCGCCCGTCCCAATTCGTCGGACGTCATGAACTCGCAGTCCGGGTACCGCGTCGCCAACTCCTGCAGAAGCCCGTCGAGGGCCTCGAGCGAGAACGCACGATGCCTCTCATCCACGCGTGAAGTGTAGTTGACGCGATGGGTGCATACCACCGCTGGCTGCCTACGCCTGAAAGCCGTCTCGATTTCGGCGAAAGCAGCGTCGACGCACTCGTCGACGCTCTTGCCTTGAAACATAGAACGCGAGGGCTCGAACTGCACATTGCGGATTAAGCGGCACTGCCCAGGTACGTTGGAGCGTCCGAAAACATTAATCCTCCTCGAATAGGAGTCGTTCCCTTTCGGAACATTCCTCTTCGGCGATGATTGGATCGTCTCGATGCCCAGCTCAGCGGCGATGAGCTCACATTCCTTGTTGGCGACATAGCATGGTGGGATGAAGCTCCTGGGGGCGAAGCCAAAAAGGCGTTTGAAAATCGCGACCGCGTCTTCAAGGTATCCGTGCACGTCAATCAGAGTGTTTCCATTGTTGAGAGCGTCAATCCCATTGTAGAAGGCATCGTCCAGCCCTACCATTCTCAAGCTACAGGCATATTCCACCACAGGGTCGGTGGCCGCATCGGTGAGCCATGCCGTAGCGTTGAGATGCTCTCGTCCGTGGAGCTGCGGATGCAGTGCTGTTTCACCGCAGCCCAGCCGAACGAAATCGAGTACTCCCTCGTCTCCGTCATAGGTTCGGTAGGTTTTATCTATTGGCTCAAATCCAAAGTGCGCCACATCAGCGTTACCAGGAACGCATCGATTGAAATCAGGGTTGGCGGTTGCGAAGTTCAACGTGAACACTGGCGCGGAAGCCCGAAATCGCACCGCATTCTCACGCAGCAAAGAAGAGAGGGCGCTTACGTCAGCCTTCTTCTCCAAGCCGTCAAAAGATTGGTAGTGATCGAGCCTGAAAGAGGGGAAGCGATTCTCAAATGCCGCAAGTGCATCGGAATCCGGGACCCTCACGGCACCCCAATCGTCGGACTCGAAGACGACGATACGCCTATTCGTTTGGAAGCCAAGCTTTGCGACCAGGGCCTTAGCAGCCTCTTTGATTATGTGCATCGTCTGCCCCTAAAGCTCGAATTCACATTTTTCGGGGAAAAGTTCGTCAAGGCAGGCGAGAATTCTCGTCCGCGCAGTCTCGTACTGCTCCGGCGTGAGGTCGCCGTCATTGAGACAGACGACCTTTCCCTTGCGCCCGCGAAGATACGATTCAGCCTCTTCCAGGGTTGAATCGAAGTCAATTCCTAAATTAAAACTCTTTCCAAATGAGATGGGCCGCGGATAAAAGTCGCCTTTTGCGCACTGCCAATCTTTCATAAGCCAGTTCGATATATCGGTAGCCTGCCTGAATCGATGTGAGGAAGTTCTCTCCAGCTCATCCTTCTCTTCAGCCCAAACCTCATCGAAGGTTGATTTCAAGAAAGAATTGCAGAGGTGCGGTTCATAAAATCCCTTAAACGATGGAAATGCAAGCATGAGTACCGTTCTCAGGGCCATCGTCCCATATGCGGGGCTGAGCCATTTCAGCGGATGACTCCTGACGCAATTCAACGGCACAAAATGAGTGCTAAGGACGCTCGCAACGTTAAAAGGAACATAGAACTCGTCCCCTCGGGCGAGACCACCGGCACTTAATACGGCGGTCGCCCTCGGCAATCCCTTATGGAAATAATCGTCCTCGCTTGTACGATTTAGAACGATCAGATCATCGTTGAACAAAACAAACTGCTCCGCCAAACTCTCGATTCGGTTTGCGTTAAGTTCGATGACGTTGGAATTGAAGGTGGGAAGGTACTCATGGGGGATGTAATCTTCATGCTTCACGATATGAAGTTTTGGATTCGAAGTGTCGAGCCACTTAGGAAGATGCCCATAGGTCAAGAAATGAACCTTGCGGACCCAAGGTGCGTTCAAAGCGACACTGCGAAAGAAGTACCGAAGTAGGCCCCAATCCCGATATCGCTTGTCCTGTCCGTGAGCAGAAGCCGAATCCGACGGTCCCTCGTACCTATTCCTCTCCGAGAGCCATTCTGAATCCGAGTCATCCACCCATGGAATTACAAAGTCGATTTCCATATTCATCCGTTGTCTTTCATTTCGTAGTTGCGTTTAAATCCCTCTGTCCTACTCTCTGACTTTGAAGGAAAATCTGTCGACACAATCGCCATCACCATAGCGTAAAAAGGCCCATAAAAATTAAAGAAGGAAGCGTCAGCCGTACTCAATATCATGTAATAGAGAGGAATAATCACGTATGCACCGACAGGAACCCGATGAGACCTTGACCTCGATATGAACGAATAGAAGAACGTCCCGATGAGCAGGGTGAAAAGCGCAAGCCCGAAAAAACCAAACTGCCCGATGACCGTAGGCCAGAAGCTGTCGCTAACGAAAGCGTGGTAATCTGGGCTCAAGCCATAGACGCCGGAAAGCCCATATAGATAATAAAGAGGCGAGTAATACTCGCCCGACATATAGCTAGCGTACGTGCCGAAACCCGAGCCAAAGGGAAACAAACTCTGCGCAATCTGCATAGAAGTGGACTGAAGAAGATACCTGGCCGACGTCGTATCCCCAAAATAGAACTGCAGCTGATCAGCGCCCAAGAACAATACACCAACTACGAGAATCAGGTACAAGAATACTGTGGGCTTCTTGTCCCCGCGCGTCACCAACCCCCTAACCAGAAAGAAGCCGATGACGAAGGCGATTCCGACGGCTTTCGCCCTCATAGTCGAAAGCAAGAGCAAAATGTCGAGGATAATCCATACCTTGTTCTTTTTCGCATCGGTCATCAAGAGAGCGGAGATGCCGACACAATACGCTGCGAGCTCTGTGGTATGTCCGAACACGAAGCGATAGCAAGGCACACCCATGAAATGTCGGTCACTCCCCATCGGCACAACCCCCGAAAGATGGAGTGCGTAGCCGAAAAGGGCGGCGGCTATAAGCAGTTTCACAACACCGATCGCAAGCGAAAGAATCCTCTCCTCACCATATACGACCTGCAGCGCTCCATAATATGCCGCGAAAACCTTGAAGCATGTGAACGCATCTACGGCAATAGCAAACTTACTTTGCTGATAGCCTGTAACGAAGTTTGAAGCAAGTCCGAGCGCAAGCAGCAAAGCGACGGCCAAAATGCCGATACGCTCCCCTCCGTTAAGCACAATCTTGTCTTTTCTAAAAAGCCCCCATCCAACGAGAAGAATGGCGGCGAGCTCGTCAGCATACGAAAACGCCTTGATGAAACCATCAAGCATGGGCGAGGCGATAAGGATGACAAGCAAGATGACTTGAAACGCCTCACGCGCAAGAATCTTAGGACGTCCAGCATCCTTCGCTCTGTATCCGACCTTTAAAGCAACGGAAGACAAAACTACCCCCGTCCCATGTATAGCGCAGCAAGCTGCGCGACAGTCCCGTGAATATCAAACCCCTCATCCGCCACGACTCCCGCGTAGCCCTTGCGCATACCGCTCGAGTATCCAAGCGCGCGCTCAATGCAGTCGGCCCAGGCCTCGGCCCCCGCCTCCAGCGGCAGATACTCCACCAAGTCGGTAATGGCCACCTCGTCGGTAATCCTGTCCGAAAGCACGCACGGCAACCCGGAGCACTGCGCCTCCACCGCCGAAAACGGCAGTCCCTCAGACAACGAAGGCATGGCGAAGCAATCAACCCCATCGTAGAACGAGGGCATATCGTCGAGCAGTCCTAAGAAGCACACGCGCTCGGAAAGCCCGAGATCACCTGCCCTCCTCTCGACGTTCTCGCGCAGTGAGCCGTCCCCCGCAAGGACGAGAAACGCATGCTCGTCAATACGGGCGAGGGCGGCAAAAGCATCGATGAGGAAGGCATGATTCTTCATCAGTTCGAAGCGTCCGACATGGCCAACCAGGATGTCTTCCTCCGAAAACCCGTACGAACCCCTGAAAGCGTCCCTTCGTGCGGCGTCGAAGGCGAACCGCGCCACGTCGATGCCGTTGTTCACTACCTCAAAATCTTTGCCTGGATACATGAACTCCCCCGCGGTCCTCGAACAGGCCAGCCGCTTGGTCGCATACTCGCCGAAACCCTTCTGGAAAGCCTGCTTCACGATATTGCGCGGGGTGCGCTCGAAATCGGCGATGTGCGAGTGTGAGAATAGTCGCCCGACGCCGTGCTCGCCCGCCGAGCGCAGGACGTCGCGCCCGAGCGCAGCCATATGGCAGTGCACGGCGGCGTAGTCGTGATGCTCGTCAAAGAAGGCGTCCAACATCCGCTTGCGGCGCAGCAGGTTCGCGCCCTCCATGATGGGCACGTGGTACACATGCCCGCCAAGGCTCTCGACCTCATCCTCGTAGTATTCGCGGGGGGTGTGGAAGACGAGAAAGTCGAACTGCACCTGAGTGCGGCAGATATTGCGGTAGACGTTCATGATGAATGCCTCCGCGCCACCCCTGAACAGTTTCGAGGTAACCTGAAGTACTTTAACCACGGGCACTCCAATCTTCGATTTGATTCAAATAGCAGGAAAGCCCTTCCTCCCAGTCGGGCATGTGGAACCCGACCGACTCGAGCCTGGACAGGTCGAGCGCGGAGTGGACCGGGCGCGGGGCGATGGGGCCCTCGGCACTCGCGTAGTAGTCGGCGGTCGATACTGGCACGACCCTGTCGCCGTTACCGTTGGCGGCCTCGAAGACGGCGCGGGCGATGTCCGCCCAGCTCTTCACGGCGCCGGAGCCGGTGCAGTCGTAGGTGCCGTAGGGGGCGTGCGTCCCCAGCACGTGGAAGATGGCCTCGGCCATGTCGCGCGTGAAGGTCAGGCGGCCCAGCTGGTCGTCGACGACCGTGACCTGCGCGAGCCCGTCCTCCGGGTCGGCGACGCGGTCGGACAGGCACTTCATCGTCTTGACGAAGTTGTGTCCCTCGCCGATGACCCAGGAGCTGCGCATGATGTAGTGGCGCGGGCACCCGGCCACGGCGATGTCGCCGGCGGCCTTGGTCTGGCCGTAGACGGACAGCGGGCTGAAGGGCTCCTCCTCGTCATGCACCTCGGCCGTGCCGTCGAAGACGTAGTCGGAGGACACGTGGACGAGCGTGATCCCGTGCCCGGCGCAGGTGCGGGCGAGCAGCGCGGGCCCCGTCGCGTTGGCCTTCCAGGCGGTCACGCGGCCCTCGGGGGTCTCGGCCCTGTCCACGGCCGTGTAGGCGCCGCAGTTGATCACGGTGCCGTAGAGCGACCAGTCGTACTGTGCGTATGCCTCCGGGTCGGACATGTCGAAGGTGTCGATGTCGCAGAAGTCGAAGTCCTTCGCCACGCCGCGCCCCTCGGCGAGCGCGCGCACCGCATGGCCCAGCTGGCCGTTGCAGCCGGTGACGAGCGTGCGTTTCGGCGCCATCGGGACGACGTCCCTGAGCATCGGGTGGTTGAGGTCGGCCTCGGATACGGTGGCCTCCTCCAGCGGGATGGGCCACTCGATGGCGAGCTCGGGATCGGCGAGGTTCACGAACGTGTAGGTCCTCTTGAGCTCGAGCGACCAGTGGGCGTCCACCAGGTAGGTGTAGGCGGTGCCGTCCTCCAGGGCCTGGAAGGAGTTGCCAACGCCGCGCGGGACGTAGATGGCCTTGGAGGGGTCCAGGACGGTCGTGAACACCTTGCCGAAGGTCTCACTGCCCTCGCGCAGGTCCACCCAGGCGCCGAAGACCGAGCCGCGGGCCACGGAGATGAACTTGTCCCAGGGCTCGGCGTGGATGCCGCGGGTGACGCCCCTCTTCTCGTTGTAGGAGACGTTGTTCTGGACGACGCGGAGGTCCGGGATGC
>URUC01000079.1 GCA_900550965.1 uncultured Collinsella sp.
AGCGCCAAACCGGCACCGACCTGGCCGCCGCCAGCCATCATAAGGATGGGAAGCAGGTAATTGATACCCTTGGTAGCGCCGTCGGGATCGTTGAGCATAGCGTGGATCGGCGTGAGCGCCTGATGCAGGCCGACGGAAACCAGCGGCAAGAAGCCTGCCGACAGGATATAGCCACCCAGGACGCCCAGCTTCTCGAAGATAAAGGTCAAAACGCTAAAGATGGCAGTCGTCAGCCATGCGCCAACCGGCTGGATGACGAGCATCAGAGCAAAGGCGCCGATGATGAGCACCAGCAGCGGGGACAAGAACGTGTCGAGCGCGTTGGGCATAACCTTGCGAATCTGACGCTCCATCCAGGCAAAAAATGCGCCAGCGATAAGAGCCGCGATCATGCCGCCCGCTGCGGGGTTGTACTGCGCATTGGTGAGCGGCAGCAGAATGGCAGTGGCAGGATCGGCCGCGCCAGGCGCAAGCAGGGGCATGGCACTGTTGGCGATACACATCATGCCGGCGATGCCGCCCAGCGCAGCGGAGCCGCCAAACTCACGTGCCGCGTTATAGCCCACCAAGATGGGCAGATAGGCAAACAGGGCCCAGCCCATGGAACGAATGCCCTGGTACCACCACTCGCCTGCAAGCGCGCCTGCCGTCGAGACGTTAATGACGTTGCAGATACCGTTGATGAGGCCAGCCGCAATGATGCCGGGAAGCAGGGCGACGAAGACATTGGAAATCTTCTTGAGGAAGGCCTGAACCGGCTTGGACTCGTACTTTGCCTTCTGCGCGGCCTTGTTTGTGGCCGCAGCGTCAACCACGCTCTCGTCAGCAACGCCTTTCGCAAGGCCGGTGAGCTTGGAGAACTCCTCGAGCACCTTATTCACCTTGCCCGGACCCAGCACGATCTGCATCGTGTCGTCCTCGACCAAGCCCATCACGCCGTCGAGCGCCTTAATACCCTCCGTGTCGACGTTGCCCGTGTCTTTGACGGTCACGCGCAGGCGCGTCATGCACGCCGCGTTTGCCAACACGTTGTCTTTACCGCCCAAAAGGTCCAGCAGCTTTTGAGCCAGCTCTTTGTTCGTCATAACTCCTCCTTGTATTGGGTATCTCGTCTGGATGTCATATCAGCTCACGCCGCGCACCTATTGGGCATCGGCATTGCTCTTCTCATGGCCACTCACCGCAGCACGGACATGGCCTCTCGCTCGCTCAAGAGCTACCGCAGCCTGCTCGGCATCGCAGCCCAGCAGTACCGAGACAATAGCGGTTTTTACGTGGCCGCCGGCATCTGCAAGCGCCTGAATAGCGCGCTCGCGCGTGCAGCCGGTCGCCTCCATCACGATGTTCTGGCCGCGCACCACCAACTTCTCGTTCGTCTGCTGCACATCGACCATCAGGTTTTGGTATACCTTGCCGATCTTGACCATGGCACCGGTCGAAATCATGTTGAGAATGAGCTTTTGAACCGTTCCCGCCTTGAGCCTCGTTGAGCCGGTCAGCACCTCGGGACCGGGCACGGGTTCAATGGCAAGATCTGCGCTCTCCCCGATCTTCGACCCTTGGTTGCAGGCAATTGCAATGGTCTTGCACCCAGTTGCCTTGGCGTACACAAGGCCGCCCACCACATAGGGAGTACGACCGCTTGCCGCCAGGCCAACGACAAGATCCTTGTCCGAGAGTCCACGCTCCCGCAGGTCGCTCGCGCCAAGCTCCTCGCTGTCTTCGGCACCTTCGACAGCCTTGATAAACGCCGTCTCGCCTCCGGCAATGAGCCCGACAATCAGATCGGGTGACACGCCAAACGTGGGCGGACACTCCGAAGCGTCGAGTACGCCCAGACGACCGCTGGTGCCTGCGCCCATGTAAAAGACGCGCCCGCCGCGCTCGAGCGCCTCAGCAGCCCAGTCGATTGCTGTGGCAACCTGGGGCAGCACTTTTGTGACCGACTGGACGGCACGAAGATCCTCATCGTTCATCGTCGTGACGATTTGCAGCGATGTCATCGTATCGAGGTCCATTGACCTTTGATTACGCTGTTCGGTCGTGAATTTTGTTAAATCGAGCATTTCATTCACCTCATCTTTCCTGTTTCTCGATGTAGTTTTGCTTAATGACATGCGTCGCCCGTTCGTAGTCGCTGGCAACGTAAGCAGCGTACAGGGCATCGACAACCATAAGCTGGGCCATACGCGAAGCCATGGCACCGCTGCGGACCAAGGGTTCACTCGCGGCGACGCCGAGCACGGCATCGGCCACGGTGGCAAGCTTGGATGATCCATCTACTTTGGTAACGGCCACAACGGGACAGTTGTGACGTTGGGCCTCGGCGGTGCAGTCCAGCACCTCTTGCGTCAAGCCCGAGTAGCTAAAGGCGATCGCCATATCGCCCTCATGCATGTTCTTGGCACACAAGAGCTGATCATGCCAGTCGTCGTACAGATGGCACTCTTTGTCGACACGCATGAGCTTTTGCGCCAGATCGTGCGCGACCAAACGAGAGGCACCGATACCGAACAGATTGACCGCGCGTGCCCGCTTAAGATAGGCCGCACATCGCCCCAAGACGGTGTAATCGAGCGTTCGCGCCGTCGCTTCGATCGTGCGCACGTTGCTTTTCATCACCTTCCCCACGATACGTTCGACGCTGTCATCCATGGAGATGTCCTCGAGGGCAACGTCTTTCTTGTCACCCAAGAGCGCCAGCTCGACAATCAGTTCGCGCTGGAACTCCTTGTAGCCCGCAAAACCCAAGCGCTTGCAAAAGCGCAAAATGCTCGAGGGCGAGGAGAACGTGGCATCGGCAAGACCGCGGACGGGCAGCCCGACCACCTCGTGCGGATGAGCGCTTACATATGCGATGACATTGCGTTCCGCCGGGCTCGCGCTGAGCTCACGCTCGCGAAGCCGCAAAAGCAATCCGTTTGCCATCTCAAACACCTCCGTTGAGAAGAATTAAAGACCAACGAACGATTCGTACCGGATATAAACAGCTTTTACGGTACATTGTGCCGCATCGTGGCGCACAAAGGGCGAGCGTTCTACCGCTCGCCCCTCAAATCCGACCGCTCGGAAATACGCGCGACACAAAATAATTCAACAAGATCGCATTATCAGAAACGGGTTTGTTACCGGCTAGCGCCTCGCATGGGCGCCGATCGGCCGAGTCGCATGGCGCACCAACGCCGCTGCCAGCAATACCAACAGCATCGCGGTGACATAGCCCGCAGCATCGAATCCTAAATCGATAACGTCGAAATGCCTGCCGGGAACAAAGATCTTATGCACCTGATCGCCAATGGAGCAGGCGGCGCAAAATAGCAATACGGGCAGGCAACGGGAGCATACGCTCCACGGACGTCTGGAAAAGCAAACCACGACCACCGAGGCGAACAATCCGACGAAGAAAAACTCTACGGTATGGGCAACGCGACGGACGTTCGTGCCCACCCACATGCGAATGGAAGCAAGTCGGCCAGACCGTACATTCGAGGCAGTCGAATCGGTGCCCCCGGTCATTCCGCTCTCCGTCTGAGCTTCACCCGTGGCATCGGCAGCCTGTACGCCCGTAGCTTGACCCTCCACCACACGCGCGGTGGACTCGCTCAGCAACGACGTCTCCACCGCATTTTGCTCCGTCAGCACCCAGATGCCCGCCAGCGTTGCAGCGAACAGAGCGATCGCGGTCCATCCGATTATTTGTTTTACGCGTGCCAAGGGCCTACCTCCTTTTTTGAATATCAGCGAGTGTAGCCCCAAATGACATCGTCACCGTATCAAAATTTGAATCGCAACAGGAAGCGCCAAAGCGACGCAAACCCCTACCCCGCCTCGCGCATCCAGCGATCGAAAGTCCCCACGCACACGCCCAGGCACTTTGCTGCCTGGCTGCGGGTAATATCGCCTGCCTCATAGCTATCGCGTACCAGCTCAAACTGAGGAGGGCACGGCTTGCGAGGTCGACCGAAACGGACCCCTCGCGCCCGCGCCGCTGCAATCCCCTCCGCCTGGCGCCGATGGATATTCTCGCGCTCCACCTGCGCCACGTAGCTCAGCAGTTGCAGCACAATATCGGCAATCAGGGCATTGGTCACATCCGGCGCGCCGCTGGCCCTGGCGCGCGTGTCAAGCAATGGCATGTCCAACACCACAATGGCAACCCCGAGCTCCTTGGTAATGCGTCGCCATTCCTCAAGAATCTCGGAGTAATTACGGCCAAGTCGGTCGATAGAAAGCACCACCAGCACGTCCCCGTCTCCCAGGATGTGCAGCAGCTCGCGATACCGCGGGCGATCGAAGTCCTTGCCGCTCGCATGGTCGGCATAAATATTCGCCGAGCCCACGCCATAGGCGCCCAGCGCATCCAGCTGCCGATTCAGATTCTGATCGCGCGAACTCACCCGCGCATAACCGTACACCGTCGCCATCTCATCCCCGCTTTCTTGTAAACCTGCCAAAAAGGGACAGGTTTATTTTGGTAGGATTTACCTCTCCAATAGCAGGTAAGCGGGCGGCCGAGCAGACGGCAAGACAGCCACGATTCAAATGCGAAGGGCGGTCCTGAAAGGCCGCCCTCCGTCCCCACACCATGAGTCGGAATTTGGCTAATGGATAAGCTTAAAGTCCAAGTGCCCACGCGTGGTATTGACGCGCGAGACCTCGATGATCACACGCTGCCCCAGTTCATAGCGGGTCCCCGTGTCGGCACCTGTGAGCGTGAGCGCGTCCTCGTCAAACTCGAACCACTCGTTGCCCAGGCTCTTGATCGAAACCAAGCCTTCGACCTGCGTCAGGTCCAAGCGCACAAAGAGGCCCATGCTGCTAACCCACGAGACGGTTCCGGCATAGCGCTCGCCCAGACGGTCCTCATAGTACTGGGCAATCTTGATCTTTTGCGTCGCATGGCTGGCGGCATCGGCCGCGCGCTCGGCATCGCTGCATGCGCGGCAGATCTGCGGCAGAATGCGCGGCAGCGACTCGCGCCCCTTGCCGATCAGCCGCGGCGTACGGACCAAGGCGTCCTTGCCGCCGAGCTGCTCATAGGCCAACTGCAGTTTGAGCACGCGGTGCACCACCAGATCGGGGTAGCGACGGATGGGACTCGTAAAGTGGCAGTAGCACGGCGCGGCGAGCGCAAAGTGGCCCTCGTTGCGCGGCTTGTACAGCGCGCGCTGCATGCTGCGCAGAAGCAGCGTGTTGACGAGCGGTGCGTTGGCCGTACCGGCGGCAGCATCAACTGCAGCCTGCAGCTCATCGGGACTCCCCAGGGCAATACCGGCAGCACGGCGATCGTCGATGATGCCCAGCTGCGCCAGCGCAACGGCGGCACCGTGCAGGCTATCGGGGCTCGGATCCTCATGCACGCGATAGCAGGCCTCGATATCACGGTCTGCCAGCCACTCTGCAACGCACTCGTTGGCGAGCAGCATGGCTTCCTCGATAAGCGACGTGGCACACGAACGCTCGCGCGCCACAATCTGCACGGGTACTCCGTCCTCATCCAATAGAGCGCGAATCTCGGCCGTGTCAAAATCGACTGAGCCGCGGACGCGACGAATACGACGGCGAAGTTCGGCGAGTTCGTTGGCGGCGACAAGGAAATTGCCGAGGTCGACGTTATAGCCGCGAGCAGTTTCCTCGCACGCAAGACCGCGCTCAAGCGCCTCCTCGCGCGAGGCCTCAGCAGCCGCAACATCCTCAGCGGCGCCTTCCAGCACCGAATACTCAACCGCGCCGGCACGCACCAGCAGCGCCTCGGCGCCGTCATAGTCCATACGCACACGCGAGCGAATCACGCTGGGGTAAGGATCGTAATGCCGCACGCGACCCTGCGCATCGAGCTCAATGTCAACGGTAAACGCAAGACGGTCCTCGTCAGGGCGAAGCGAGCATAGGTCACAGGACAGGCGTTCGGGCAGCATGGGAAGCACGCGATCGGCCAGATACACCGATGTCGTACGATGGCGAGCCTCAAGATCGATATGCCCGTCCCAAGCCACATAGTGAGAAACGTCAGCGATATGCACACCCAGCTTGTAGCCACCCTCGGGCGTGCGCTCAAGCGAAATGGCATCGTCAAAGTCGCGCGCGTCGACCGGGTCGATCGTGATGACAAAGCGGTCGCGCAGATCGCGGCGGAGCGGGTCCTTAAGCGCCGCGGACACATCGAGCGAAAGCCCCTCGGCCTCGTCCAGCGCGGCCTCGGGATAGCTATCGGTATAGCCATAACGCGCCATCACATATTGAACGCCCAAATCGGGCGCGTCATCTCCGCCAATGCGGCGTTCGATCGTCACGGTGCCCGATTCCAGGCGCGTCGGGTAGGTCAAAATGCGCGCGACAACGGCATCACCCGGGTGGACGCCCAGACGATCCGCCGAGGTATCCTCGGGCAGAATGAAGAAGTCGGCCTTCAGGCGCGAATCGAGCGGCTCGATCACACCGAGCGGACCAGCGGTCTGGTACGTACCCACCACGCTTATGGCTGCGCGCTCAACCACGCCTTCGATCACGGCGCGCCGCTCACCGTGCGGGCTGTTCTTAATACTCACGGCAACGGTATCGCCATCCATGATCTCGCGCTTACCGCGGCCCATAACCTTGTAGTCGCCGCTCTCGGTTATGACATAGGCGCCATGCTCATGGAGCTGCACGCGCCCGGTCAGGCTCGGACGGCGTTCGCTGCGCACCGGCCCACGCTTATTGCGGGCACCGCGCTTATGCTTGTTATTGCGCCCCATGGCGCCTCCTTGCTATCGATTGCCGTTTACATCCCAAGAGTCTACCCAAATGATCCCTAGGGGACGGCAGGATTGCGGGTCACATAGATAGACCAGCGCCACAATGATCCGTTTTCCTGCCGTCCCCTAGGGATCAAAAAACGGGCCGCCCCATAAGAGACGACCCGTTGGAAGGGATCAATTCCAGGCATGCCTACACGCGCAGATAGCGGCGCATGGCGATGGCAGAACCAAAGAGACCGATAATCACGCCGACCAGAATCAGCGCAGCATAGGTCACCAGGTAGTACTGCATCGGCAGGGCAAACGACATCCAGCCGATGCTCTCCTGCAGACGCGGAATCATCAGATTGCGCAGCAGCTCCAGAACACCGATGGAAAGCAGCGAGCCCAAAATGGCCTGCAGTACGCCCTCGGTGATAAACGGGCCGCGAATGAAGCCGTTGCTGGCGCCGACCAGACGCATAATCGCAATCTCACGACGACGCGCCGTGATGGAAAGGCGAATCGTGTTGTTGATGAAGATGAATGCGATAAAGGTCAGAAGGCCAACGAGCACCACGGCGGCGATGCGGATGTAGTTGGTCACCTGGAACAGGCGGCTCACTTCCTCCTGGCCGTACAGCACACTCGCGTTGACGTCGCCGTCATCCGCGATCTTCTGGAAATCGGCATCCTTCTTGAGCTTCTCTGCCGTGCTCTCGACCTTGGACGGATCGTCCATCTCAATTGCAAACGAAGCCGGCAGCGGGTTCTGGCCATCGAGCGCGCTCATGGTGGCGTCGGCGTTGCCCGACATCTTGCTCGTATACTCGGCCAGCGCATCGTCCTTGTCCTTATAGGTAACGGACTTGACGTTATTCCACGTCTTAAGCTCGGCCTCAAAAGCCTGAACATCGGCCTGATCGGCGTCATCACTAATGAACGCGTTGATGACAACCTGATCCTCGACGGTGCCGATCACGGAGTTCAGCATCGCGGAGCCCATGATGAACAGGCCGATGATAAACAGCGAAAGGAAGATCGTGATGACGGCGCCGAGCGAGGTAGTCCAGTTACGGAAGAAGTGGCTGATTGCCTCTTTGAAGGAGTAGCCCACGTTAGTTGGTGCCATAGTTGCCGTAACCTCCCCTCTCCTGGTCGCGGATAACGTGGCCGCCCTCGAGGGCGATCACGCGACGGTGCATGCTATCGACCATCTCGCGGTCGTGCGTGGCGACGATCACGGTGGTGCCGGTGCGGTTAATACGCTCGAGCAGCTTCATGATGCCCAGCGAGATCGCCGGGTCGAGGTTACCCGTGGGCTCGTCGCAGATCAGCAGCGGCGGACGGTTGACCATAGCGCGGGCGACGGCAACGCGCTGCTGCTCGCCACCGGAAAGCTGGTCGGGCAGCGAGTCCATCTGATCGGCCAGACCGACCAGACGCAGCACCTCGGGCACCTGGCTGCGAATGACGCCCTTGGGCTTGCCGATGCACTGCAGAGCAAACGCCACGTTTTCGTAGGCGGTTTTTTGCGGCAGGAGCTTAAAGTCCTGGAACACGGCGCCAATCTGGCGACGCAGGAACGGAACCTTGCGGTTCTTGATCTTCATGAGGTCCTGACCGGCAACCAGGATGCGACCGCTCGTCGGCTTGACGTCGCGGTTGAGCGTCGACAGCAGCGTGGTCTTACCCGAGCCGGAGTGACCGACCAGGAAGACGAACTCGCCCGGATAGATCTCGATGTTGATGTCGTCGAGTGCAGGCTTGTTGGGCTGTGCCGGATAGATCTTGGTGACATGCTCCATAAGGATGACGGGCTCGACACCGGCCTGCTTGGCCATCTTCTTGCGGCTGGCCTGCGGATCGATGGGCGCAAACACCGACGTAAAATCGGGGTTGTTGAGCGCGTTATCGAGGCTTGCGACCTCGGCGGCCTGATCGCTCTCGACCACCGGGGCAGCAGGCTGCGTGGGATCGGGAATAGCGGCAAAGAGGCCAGACTGCGCAGGCTGAGGAGCCGGTGTCGCAGGAGCCATGGGGTCGGGAATGCCGGCCATGCTAGGCTGCGGCGCGGCGGCGCCAGCCTGAGGCTGCTCCACGCGAGCGGTCACAGCCTGAACGGGCTCAAAACCCGCCGTGCCGGAAAGCGCAACATCGCTGGTTGGATTGTAGGCAAAGGGATCGGATGCCGGCTGTGCCTGATCTGCCGGCTGAGCGGGGGCCTGAGCAACAGGCTGGCCCTCTGAATCCGGAGTGGCGAAACGACTGCCCTGGACGCCTGCCTGCGTCTTGGGGGCATCATCGCCCGCACCGGAGGTACGGAAGTGGTTACCCACTGGTGCTCCTTATCGTCGTGCGTTTAAACTACATGAGCGCTTTGTATTTTAGCAGCATTAGCTTTACTGCACATAAGAA
>URUC01000080.1 GCA_900550965.1 uncultured Collinsella sp.
GGCCAGCCCGTGGGAGGCCAGGGCGCCGCTGACCGGTGGACGGCACCGAGCCGTCGGATGACTTGAAGAAGGGGGAGGCCTCGCGGCCTCCCCCTTTTTTGCGTTTACGGGGCGTAAATGACTCAATTACACCAGACGATCTTGTTGTTTTCGGTATTGAGCCTTTATTTAAAGAAAATAAATCGTATAACAAGGGCAACTACTATGGCCGCAATGGTCAAAAGCAGAATTGTCAGCTGATGCTGCTTGCGTCGTTTACTTGACGAAACGAAGATTGACTTTCCCTGTTTTGGCGTTTCGAGATAGCGAGCCGAATGCGTCAAGGTTTGCTTGGGTCGAGGCCCTCTTTGTTGATGGACGGCGGATGCTTTCATCGGCTCATCACTAGCTACGCTGTTTTTAGATAATGGTGCGTCTTTCAGATATACAGGGTCTCCCGAGGCGACGCCCATATGTTTGCGCCCCGTTTGTGCTTCTTCGAGTGTTTGATATCGGTTTCTTGTCACATATTTGGGCTCTGGATCATTGATGGGCTCTTGCGAGATGTGGGGGCGATGGAATCGAATCGGTTGCGGGCTGGATGCTTCGTCCTGCTCCGGCATAAACGTGTTGTCCTGTTTTTGATCGTCCATGATGCCCCTAGCTCGCCATCAATATCGTGTATGCGCCCATTGTAAGCCAGCCGTCTAGTTTTGATGGGATTGCATACATTATTTAAGCCTTCGTTCAAATTCCGTTTATTAGACAAAACCTTAGTCAACCAGACTTAGATATGCTTATATCAATAGACTCAAAAAACTTTATAGTCGATGTATATATAAGAAGCGGCTGGGCATATATAACAGCGTCAAAAGAAGTCCCAGTCACCTAGAAGATGACTCGGCAGTCCTTAAAAGGAGTGGTAAACATGGCAAGCATGGTTCCTTATCGTTCGGTTTTTGGCGTTCGTCCTTCTGCTAGCTCGCTGTTCGATTTGTTTGATGATATGACCGAACTTGCAAACAACTCGATTGCTTCCAAGGCGTTCCCCGTTGATGTCGAGGACAAGGGCGATGGTTATGAGGTCAAGGCCTATCTGACCGGCGTCGCTAAGGATGATATCGACGTTGAGCTTAACGAGGGTCGCCTGTCGATTAGCGTGAACGTTGTGGAGGACGAGGAGAACGAGGGCAAGAACTTCCTGCAGAAGGAGTTTAGCTCGTACAGCGCGACGCGCGGCGTGTATCTGAAGGACGCTTCGAGCGAGGGCCTTTCGGCTAAGTATGCTGACGGCATCCTGACCGTTACGGTTCCCAAGATTGTCGAGAAGAAGAACGTTACGAAGATCTCCATCGACTAACGATGGCTCTGCTTCAATCGAGAGTATGAGTTAAGGGGGGCTGGGAAGTGATTCCCAGCCCCCCTTTGTTGTCTTGAGGGGCTATTGAATAGTTGTCGGTTGATACTGACTTGCAGGGCGTATCGAGAGCTTCCGTGGCCCTTGAAGACGGGTGGCAGAACTGCCGAGTTCATCATCGAGACTTGCATCAAGCGCGTTGGCATAGCTTTTGACGGTAAGGCTTGGACGATTATTGTCCTGGCTGATATGCATGGCGATGAGCTGTTCGGTGCGATCGGTAACAAGTTCGCGCGCGGCTTCGGCGGCCTGGTTGTTGGAGAGGTGCCCCTTTGTGGACAGGATGCGCTCCTGAAGAAAGCGGGGGTACGCTCCTTCGCGCAGCATAGCTACATCGTGGTTGCTTTCGAGCGCGAGAACTCGACAGTCTTTGAGGATGCCTATGGCCTTGCTCGATAACTCTCCGGTGTCGGTGGCAAACCCAATGGAATCATCGAGAGCATTAAATCGATAGCCGACAGGATTGATGACATCGTGCGATGTTGAGTAGGTTTGCACGTGGATGCCGGCAATGGGGAGCGTGTCGCCGGGGTCAAATTCCTCTACGGGCAGGCGCGCGAGGTTTTCTTTGCATGAAAGGGTGTCCCTGCTGGCAAAGAGGGGACCATGCCAGTGCTTGCACCATACATCGAGCCCCTTGATATGGTCACCATGCTCATGGGTGATTACAAGAGCGGCGACGTCGTCTGCCGAGAGGCCAAGCTCCGCCATGCGTTTAAGTGTCTCGCGGCGGGACAGGCCGTTGTCGATCATGATGAGCCCCTGAGGCCCCTCGACGAGTGCACAGTTGCCTTTTGAGCCGCTGCCGAGGATATGAAGGTGCAGGCGAGACATAAGATTCCAAAGGATACAATGGGTGCGGACGAATAGAGGAGGAAGCGAATGCCAACGGTATCTCAGCACTATGGACATCATGCCGCGCCGAGGACGGATAAGAGCGCCCTGGCAACGCGGCAGGCCGCTGCCCCCGTAGTGCTCATGGTATCAGGCGGTGCGGACTCGACGGCGCTGCTCCTTATGGCTTGCACATCAAAGCTGGATATCCAGGACGGGCGCGGCGTCGCTCCTATTGCGCGCGAGCGATTGCACGTGCTGCATGTAAACCATCATCTGCGCGGGGAGGCATCCGATGGCGACGAGGCCTTTGTACGTGACCTGTGCGCGCAATACGGCTTGCCGCTGTGTGTTGAGCATGCCTATTTTGATGACGAATCGGGCAATATCGAGGCTGCGGCTCGCGAGGTGCGCTATGCCGCGGCACGGAGATATGTTCGCGAACTTTGTGCCGAATCGGGCGCACCGCGGACGGCGGCTCGTATCTGTACCGCGCATACTTCGTCGGACCGCGCGGAAACATTTTTGATGAATGTCATTAAAGGGTCGGGTCCCGCGGGTCTATCGAGCATTCCGCGCCGTCGGAACATTGTGGTTCGCCCCTTGCTCGACCTCACGCACGATGAGCTCGTGAGCTATCTGCAGGTGCACGGTCAGCCATGGCGGGAAGATGAAAGCAACGAGGACGTTTCGTACCTGCGTAACTATGTGCGCCATCGAGTGATGCCGGTGGTGGCGCAGCGCAACGCGAGTGTCTGTAAGACGATTGGCGCCGCCTGCGAGATCTTGGGCGATGAGGACGCCTTTCTTTCCCAGCTTTCCGCACAGGCGTTTCGAAGCTGCCTGCGTAAGGAGGCGGCGGGTGCACTGGTTCTTGACGCTCGCCGACTGGCCGCGGCCGAGGTGGTGATTGCTCGGCGCATGGTGCGACTGGCAATTAAGCGTATCGACCCCGACGCTCGCCCGGAGATGCGGCATGTGGAGCGCGTGCTCGCCTGTGTCGCCGAAGGCTCGGGTTCGGTCACGCTGCCGGCGGGAATCGATGCGCGCGTGGAGTTTGGCATGCTGTCATTCAAGGCCCCGGCGGCGCGCGAGGGTTTAGTGGCCGATTGGATCTCCGTTCCCGGTCGTCTGCCGCTGGGGGCGGGGCATATGCTGACAGCGGAGCCGATGGCTGTGGAGCCGGGGTGCGATATCGTGCACCGTGCCCGCGAGCTTGCTGCTGCCGGAAAGGTTGCGGCCTTGGTGGATGCGGCGGCCCTGGGGTTTGCCGACTGCGATGGCGAGCGGATGTTAGCCGGCTCGCGCGGGGAGATTCCCACCGAGGCACGATCGGCGCGCCTGTGGGTGGATAGCCCTGTGCCGGGAGACGTGATGTGCCCGTTGGGGATGAACGGCCGAAGCAAGAAAGTGTCAGACCTGTTGAACGAGGCGCGCATTCCTGTTTCAGACCGCTCTGGCGTACCCGTGGTAAGAACGGCTCCGGGGGGTGCCGTAGTATGGGTCGCGGGCGTTCGCGCGGACGAACGTTTTAAGTGCACGGCGGCGACGCGCGTGGCCTATCTGCTTCGCGTGGTTGACGCGGATTAGCTCCTCGCACCAGCTTTTCTGTGCGGCGTTGACGGTATTCCCGCGCTGATGGTGCGCGGGCTGGAAAATATACCCCGTGCGCTGCTAGAATGTGTAGTTCGCGTCCATACGGCGGTGTGTGGGCGATTAAGCACAAGAAAGGGTTGTCATGGCTTCTCAACATCCGGATATCGAGAAGGTTCTGTTTACGCAGGAGGATATCGACGGTATCGTCTCTCGCCTAGGCGAGCAGATTACTCGCGACTACGCGGGTAAGGATCTGGTACTGATTGCGGTCCTGCGCGGCGCCGTGGTCTTTATGGGCGACCTGATGCGCAAGATCGAGCTGCCGACCAACATCGATTTCATGGCTGTTTCGAGCTATGGCGACGGTGTGAAGTCTTCGGGTATCGTGCGTATCATTAAGGACCTGGATATCGACATCCGTGGTCGCGACGTGCTGATCGTCGAGGACATTCTGGACTCGGGCCTGACCCTCAAGTACCTGATGAAGAACCTCGAGAGCCGCAAGCCCGCTTCTCTGGAGGTCGCCGCCTTCCTATGGAAGGACGTTGAGGACCGTACCTCGGCCGTCACGCCCAAGTATGTTGGAACCCATTGCCCCGATGCCTTTGTGGTGGGCTACGGCCTCGACTATGCCGAGCGCTATCGCAACCTTCCGTATCTGGGCATTTTGAAACCGGAGGTTTATTCGTAAGATGCCCGACGACCGTAACGATAACAATTCCCAGACTCCCCGGGAGCCTAAGATCCCGGGGATGCCCGGAGGCAAGAAGCCCACGCGTACGGGCTGGCTGTATTTTATTTTGGCTTGCGCGCTTCTGGGCTACGCCTTCTTTAACATGGGCTCCGGCTTTGCCAGCTCCAGCAATACCGTTAAGCTCGCGACGAGCGAGATGGTGAGCGCCATTAAGCAGGATCGCGTCGAAGATTTGACCTATACGGTTCAAGACGGAAGCGTGGCGGGCCATTACTGGAAGACGAAAAAGGACAAGGGTGACACGAGCGAGCTCAAGAGCTTCTCCTCGACCTATGTCGGCTCCGATTCGCTTGCCGAGCTTATGGCGGAGCACCCCGATACCAAGTACATCGTCAACACCAATGACCCCGATTTTTGGGGCGACTTGGCGATGAGCGTACTTCCGACGATCGCCCTGATCGCCATCATGTTCTACTTTATGCGCCAGATGATGGGCGCCAACAACAGGAACATGCAGTTTGGCAAGACCAACGCCAAGACCAACGAGGCAACGCGCCCCAAGGTCAAGTTTGAGGATGTTGCCGGTGTGGACGAGGCAGTCGAGGAGCTCGAGGAGATTCGCGACTTTTTGAGCGATCCGGACCGCTATCGCAAGCTGGGCGCCAAGATTCCGCGCGGCGTGTTGCTGGTTGGCCCTCCGGGTACCGGTAAAACCCTGCTGGCCAAGGCCGTTGCCGGCGAGGCGGGCGTGCCGTTCTTTAGCATCTCGGGTTCCGACTTTGTCGAGATGTTCGTGGGTGTCGGCGCCAGCCGCGTGCGCGACCTTTTTAAGGAGGCCAAGTCTCAGGCTCCGTCAATCATCTTTATTGATGAGATCGATGCCGTGGGACGTCAGCGCGGAGCTGGCTTGGGCGGCGGCCACGACGAGCGCGAGCAGACGCTCAACCAGCTGCTGGTCGAGATGGACGGTTTTGAGGAAAGCGAGTCGGTCATCCTGATCGCCGCAACCAACCGCCCCGATATTCTGGACCCGGCATTGCTGCGCCCCGGTCGTTTTGACCGCCAGGTCACGGTCGACCGTCCGGACGTAAAGGGCCGCGAACAGATCTTGCGCGTGCATGCCGAGAACAAGCCGGTGGACGAGGACGTTAAGTTTGAGAAGCTCGCCCAGATGACCGTTGGCTTTACCGGTGCCGATTTGGCGAACCTGCTCAACGAGTCTGCGCTGCTGGCCGCTCGCCGTCATCGTTCCGTGATCTCGATGGACGAGGTCGAGGAGTCGATGGAGCGCGTGATTGCCGGACCGCAACGCAAGGGTCGCGTGATGACCGAAGCCGAGCGCACCACGATTGCCTACCATGAGAGCGGCCATGCCCTGGTGGGTCACATCCTGGAGCACTCCGACCCGGTTCATAAGATTTCGATTGTCAGCCGCGGCCAGGCTCTGGGCTACACGTTGCAGCTTCCGCAGGAGGATCACTTCCTCAAGACCAAGAACGAGATGCTCGACGAGCTTGCCGTGTTCTTGGGCGGCCGCGTCGCCGAGGAGCTCATGTGCGATGACATCACGTCGGGCGCGAGCAACGACCTGGAGCGCGCGACCAAGATGGCGCGCGAGATGGTTACGCGTCTGGGTATGAGCGAGGAGCTGGGCACGCAAGTGTTTGGCGAGGCTCAGCATCAGGTGTTCCTTGGTCGCGATTACGCCGATCACCAGGATTACTCCGAGGAGACGGCGCACCGCATCGATATTGAGGTTCAGCGCATCATGCGCGAAGCCCATCGTCGTGCGGTCGAGATCCTGGATGCCCGCCGCGATCAGCTTGATCTGATGGCCAAGGTGCTGCTTGAGCGTGAGACCGTCGAGGGCGATGCCGTGAACGCCCTGCTCGACAACGAGTGGGATGCCTACCTTGAGCGCGAGGGCGATATCCTGGCGGCCAAGGAGGAGCGCAACGCCAAGGCTGCCGGTATGCCGACCAAGAAGCGTGCGCCTCGCATGAGCGAGGAAGAGCTGGCGGCAGACGCCGCGGCTTTTGCGCAGGCGGCCATGCAGGAGGATGCCGAAGCCGCATCCGGCGACGCTGGCGATGTCGAGGCTGCTGACGCAAAGAAGGCCGATGACGACGCTGACGCCAACGAGTAGTCTTTGCCATGAGAGCCTCCGCGGGGAAACCTGCGGAGGCTTTTTGCATCTGTTGATTGGGGACAGACTTAAATGAGCGTTTTCACGCATTTAAGTCTGTCCCCAATCAACATTACTGCGGCACTTTGCTCGGCTAAAGCGTACAATAGCGCCTATGCGAAAGGGGAACAGATGATCAACGAAACTATGTATGCTCGCGGTGCGGAAAGCTCCATCATCCGTGAGATCTTTAGCTATGGCCTTGAGCGCAAGGCACAGATCGGCGCGGAAAACGTGTTCGATTTTTCGCTGGGCAACCCGAGTGTTCCGGCGCCAGCTGCCGTGGCGGAGTCCATTAAGAAGGCCTTGGGGCTGCCGAGCGACCAGTTGCACGGCTACACCCCCGCTCCGGGCCTGCCGCAATGTCGAGCAGCCGTCGCCGAATCGCTCAACCGCCGCTTTGGAACGAACTATGAGGGTAAGGACGTCTTTATGACGGTGGGTGCCGCGGCTTCGCTCACCTGCACGCTCAACGCCGTTACGAACCCGGGCGACGAGGTTATTGTTATCGCCCCATACTTTCCGGAGTATCGCGTTTGGATTGAGAAGGCCGGCTGTACGTGTGTTGAGGCGCTCGCCGATGAAGATACGTTCCAGCTGAGCGTGGACAACGTGCTTAAGGCGATTACCGATAAGACGGCGGCCGTCATCATCGACTCGCCCAACAATCCGACTGGTGCCGTATATACGCGCGACACGCTGACGCGGCTGGCCAATGTTCTGCGCGAGGCCAACGCTCAGCGCGATCCCGAGAATCCGATTATGCTCATTTCTGATGAGCCGTACCGCGAGATCGTGTACGGTGCCGAGGTGCCTTGGGTGCCCTCGATTTACGAGCACACCATCGTGTGCTACTCGTATTCTAAGTCGCTTTCGCTGCCGGGCGAGCGCGTGGGATGGATCCTTGTTCCCAATACGAATCCTCAGGCAGATCGTCTAATGCCCGCCGTTGCCGGTGCCGCCCGTACGCTGGGCTTCGTGTGCGCGCCGGCGCTCTTCCAGCGCGTAATTATCGACTGCATCGATGAGCCGAGTGACGTTGAGGCCTATGCACGCAACCGCACCGCGCTTACCGACGCACTAGCGGAGTACGGCTACGCCTATGTTGAGCCGGATGGCGCGTTCTACCTATGGGTGAAAGCGTTGGAGCCCGATGCGAATGCGTTTTGCGAGCGCGCAAAGAAGTATGAGCTGCTTGCGGTTCCTTCGGACAGCTTTGGTATGCCGGGTTGGTTCCGCCTGGGCTATTGCGTGAGTTACGAAACGATTGTCAATTCGCTACCCGCTTGGAAACAGTTGGCGGACGAGTATCGTTAAAAGTAAAGCGCTCTGCCTACAATGTTTTACGTGAAACGGGGTTTGGTGTTAAGCCGGACCCCGTTGTCATGGACGTTGTGTCTTTGGGATGGAGTGGTTTTACGACTATCGAAGGCTATGCGTACAATGAATATAAGCGACGGCCGTGCCAGATAAGGAGACCTGATGCCCTACCTGCTTTCTTGTGACATTCATACCCATACGATGTTCTCTGCGCATGCATATTCGACCATTGAGGAGAATGTGTACTGGGCGGCAGAGCGTGGCCTGCAGGTGCTCGGATCCGCCGACCATCTGAGCTCTATGGTTACGGCTTGCCCCAATGACCTGCGCAGTTACCAGTTCTTTATCAACCAGGATATCTGGCCGCGCATTTGGAGCGGCGTGCTAGTGCTGCGTGGTGCCGAGGCCGATATCGTTTCGCTGGACGGAAGCCTGTTTGGCGAGGACAATCCTGTCACGCTCGATATCGCCGGCGATTCGTACAGCCGTCAGCATTCACTGTTCGATTTGGTTACGCGTAATTTGGATTATTTGGTTGCAAGCGTGCATAATCCGCAGATTGCTGAGGGCGCGACGCTGGCCCAAACGACCGAGATGTATATCAATGCCTTGGAACACCCCAAGGTGTTCATGCTGGGCCACGCGGGCCGCTCGGGCGTGCCGTTCGATATCGACGAGGTGCTGTTGGCGGCTAAGGCCAAGCACAAGATTATCGAGATCAACAACCATAGTCTTGAACACGGTGTCGACACTGAGCATTGGGCCGTATGCCGCAAGATCGCCGAGCGCTGCGCCGAGCTGGGCGTGGGCATTGGCGTGTCGACCGATGCCCACATTGGCATGGCCATTGGCAAGCTCGATTACGCTCGCAAGATGCTCGACGAGATTCACTTCCCGTTGGATCTGATCGTGACGCGCGATCGCGAGACGCTGCTGCGCGAGATGGCGGCAGCCGGCGTGTGCGACCTGCGCAAGGGGATGTAGCGGAATTTATAAACCAAGCGAAGGGGGGCGG
>URUC01000081.1 GCA_900550965.1 uncultured Collinsella sp.
CGCAGAACCCTACATAAAAGAAAAGGACCCCTTTGCAGAGGTCCTAGTCAATTCAAGGTGGCGGGGAAGGGAATCGAACCCCTGACACGAGGATTTTCAGTCCTCTGCTCTACCAACTGAGCTACCCAGCCATTTGAGGTGTGCCTTGTTTCAAGGCTTGATTAGTATAACCAAGGACGCGTTCCGGTCAACCGAGAATTTTAAAAAAGTTTTTGAGCACAGCCTCGGTTCTATAAATCGGCACGTCAGAGACATCAGCCGGCAGCAAGAAGTTTTTCGCTCAGAGCCGCACGGGCAAACTCACTTGGCGTCATCCCCTCGGCAGCCGCCCGTCGACGAATGGCCTCCTTCATTCCCAGAGGAATCTTGACCGACAACGTTGCCGTCCCCTCACCTGAGAGCGGGGGCCGTCCATGCACGATCCCACCAACGGTATGTTCGCCACCCGGAAACTCTCCGCGCTCGTACGACTCGCACCACGCGTCAATCATTTCATCCGTTACAACCTGACCATTAGCGGCCGTATACGTCTTGCCCATCATCGACCCCTTTGCCGAGCCTGTTCAATCTCCTGCCAAAATTTCTTCTGGACTGGAGACAAGGCATGAATGATAAGCCACCCACGGAGAAGCTCGACCGCGACAAGCTCCACGCTTCGTCCGTCTGGGAGCCATCCAATCGCAAGCCATCTCGGCGGCTCGTCCTTCGACTCGCGACGAATGCACTCAGTAACCGCAAGCCAAGCGCTAAGCACCTGCTGTTCTGTCAGGTGCTTTTTAGCGTTGGGATGGATCTCAACATCCATGCATCTTCTCCTCCATCTTACCCAATTTCGTATGACGAAAGTCCGCTGTCGCCAATTCTTAAGCCGGCACGCGTTGGAGAGCAGGGGTCGAAACAATGATTGAAGGACGCTCTAGTACGGCCCAGGCGCCGGGGCAGGAGCACATACGCCAGGGACGTACGTTTTCGTAGCATACGAGGACATAGCCACGTGCATCGATAAAGGCGATGTCGATGGGATAGGCCATAAAACACGTGTGGACCGAAGAGCAGCGTGGAAACGCCATGACGAGCGGCAGGCCGTTGGCGGCAACCGGACGCCGTCCCAGCATGCCGCGCAGGCGCACGACAAACGACTCCGCCACCGCAAACTCGGCCGGCGTCCAACCCAGCCTATTGAGTGCACGCGCGTAGGCGATGTAGGACGAGACCGCGGTCACATGACCACCCCCGGGCGCCATGGATCGACCGTCACCGCGCACTCGTGCGACAACGTTGTCGGCGCCCCCAGCGGAACGCCAGCGATGCTGAGAGAAGTCGGCCACGGCTCATAGTGCATGGTGCAGGTGTAGGTCCTAAACGTACCGGATAGGGAGAGCAGGCCACCATCCGATGCCTCCGCGCCTTGCTCGCTCGACACTTCGATCTGCAAGTCATAGCCTTCCATGGCATTCAGAATTTGAGTCTGGACCGTCGCCGAGGCATCGACAGAGCTTTCGTCGCCCTCCCCCTCCGACGCCACGGCGTGCGCCAACACGATGTCGGGCACCACGCGGTCGAAGCGCGCGACAGCGCTGGCAAAGATCATGACGTTGTACACGATGAGTGCCAGCGCCAGCAAAACGGGCGTAACCACTGCCATCTCCACCGTCGCTTGGGCGTGCTCCTCGCGCAGACGCATGCGGATACTCATTACGACCCGCCGTCCAGAGCGCCAACCAGCGTGGCGACATCGACGGTGAGCGGGATGGAGCCGCCGCCGGGCAGAGGAATCTCCGCAAGCGTGAACACCGTACCGCTGATGGTGCGTTCGACTTGATATTCCAACGCCTCGCAAAGCGCCTTGGGATCGGTCACGCCCAACGGAATACTTCGCAGCTTGTCTTGAGCTTGAGAGAGACCAGCAATGTCAGACCCCGGACTCTTAATGACGTTGGCGGAATCGGTCAGCACCGGCTTTCGCAGGCGCAAGTCGCACGGTTCCAGACCCAACGCCGCCACGGACGCCGAAACGGTATCGCCAAGCCACGACGCAATGGAGCCCAACGCGCCGCTGCCCCCTCCTAGGCCTTTAATCATCTCGCCCATTAGTTCGTCGGCCGAACCTTGGATATCACCGTATCCCACAAGCAGCCGTCCCCAAACATCCATGACGCCATCGAGTACGCCGGCAACGCCACCCGAGCGTTCCTTCAATGTCGAGAAAAATCGCGAAAGCACGTTGTTTTGCGCCGTCGCCTCATCGGGCGCCAGCACCGCGGCAGAGATGGCACCGCGATCGCCAAGCCTGACTGCCGTGTTAAACGAAGAGTTGAGCTCATCGGGGCTCGAGATGGCACCCGAAACCGCAAAGGCAACCACGCCGTTGCGACCGGGCGGAGCGATACGCGGACGCTCGCCCGAAAGCGCTTTAATGGCCTGGTCAAACGCATTGCTCGCACGGTCGGCCTCATCCTCGGTCTGACGCATGAGCTCAAGCTCTTTGTTCCGACATTTGACGTATTCCTCCAAGGCCTTTTTGAACTCGTCGAAGTGATATTCGAAGCCGTTTTCGATAGAGGTTGAAGGCGCCGCAACAGCACCAAGCGACAAAACGCCAAAATGGCATTTGCTGCATTTATCCTGTCCATCGTAATCGGCAACCGAAGCAAATCCGCTCGGCGTCCCTTTCTTATAGTTAGGGCAGGTCGTCCCGTAATGCAGATACGCCTTGTCATCGTTCACGCTAGTCGGCCACACCGCATCGGTATAGAGTTCCGTCGCCCGAACCTCATCAGAGTTGCGCGGCAGCAGCGGAATATAGGAGGAAACCCTGTCTCCGTTCTCGGTTATATGTGCCCGATCGACCTCCGCGCTCGCATAGGTATAAAACGCCTTACGCGCCGCAGACTCTGCCTTCATCTCGACACTCGAGCCGTGGGGCTTCTCATTTGTCAGACGCCAATGGTAGTAGTCCTTCGCGCGATCAAGGGCAACTTGGGGCTCCCACGTAACGCTCGATGAGTAATGCGGATTTTGAACACCGGAGAGATCCGTTAGGCTTTTCGCACGCTCCCACATGCAAGAACAGCTGCCGACCGAGCCCTTGTCAGACCCACCACAATCCGCCAGCCAAGCACGCTCTTTAGCCTTCGCCGTGTCCTCAGAAGCCTTCCGCAGCTCCTCGGCCGCACACTCTAAATCATCTGATGTGTCTTTAATGGCATCGGTCGAGATCTCGGACCCCTCGAGCGCAGCGAAGTCAGACTCGGATGTCCTGGGCACGGCAAGCGCCGTACCGGTATAGGTCACACTATCGGTATCCTGCGCCGACACCGCCTGCGTGGCACGCGCGGCGATCAGATACGGCAGAGCCGTCTCGATTTTCTGTAAGCCTTCCGATGCGCTTTTGGCAAACTTGTTGCGCGTTTTAATGATCTCAATCCCGGTGTCGACCATATTGCCGGCAACCGGCTCGGCACCCGGGATGAGGATGGCGACCAAGCCCGTCCCGATCGTGGCAAACCCCGCCAGCCCCAGACTCAAGATGCTCGCATCAACCACCGTGGCAGCCGTGTGATAGGACGACACTACGTTGGCACCCGCCAGCGCGCCACTATCAGCCGCCACCTGAGTATCCCCGGCACGCGACATGCTCCATATCGCCGCGGTCGACGAAAACAACAATGTGAGCACCACTAGGATGACCACGGCAGAAGAAAGCGTGGTATAGGCGCCGTCTTCGATAAACAGATCGACACCGGCTCGACCCATAAAGCCGCCTCGCTTGCGATGGCAGCTCGGACGGTGCGTCAAAACGCGTCTAGACCAGAAACGCTTAATCCCATGCAGCAATCCACGAATCATAATCTCCCTCCAGCCATTCGGGACGCGATTGATACGAGACATCGACCTTGAGCTCAACGTAGCCGCCCTCGGCGGTACCACCCATAGCCTGCGCAAACGCACCGATCACAGGCAACGGCTTGACCTCGCCGGAAACGGACACGGACGAGACGCCACCCGCACCGGCCCGGCCAAGCTCGATATCCCACGACAACGGCCCGCCGGCATGAAAGATCGAAACGTTGGGCACTGCGGCAAGTCGGCGGCGGGTGAACTCCTTAAGATCGTCGTCCTCCGCCGTCGTCGTGGTCATGAGCCGCGCGGTCTCGGCGGCGGCAGACTCCATGACCGCGCGCGTATAGAGCAGGCACACCGGTTGCAGCGCGAGAAGGATGAGTGTCAGAAACGTCGGCAGCAAAAAAGCGGCCTCGACCGTAGACTGCGCCCGGTCCTCGCGCGCGGCATCAATACAACGCGATGTCCTTAGCGGCCGCAGCGGCGTCGATAACCGACGTCGAGGTAACGCCATGGGATGCCGCCCGCTCAACCAGCGCCGCCAAGCGCCCATCGGTGCCGGCACGCCAAAGTCCCGCGATCGCCAGCACGATCGATAACAGCGCCACCGTGACGATGGCGTATTCGACCGTCGCCTGGGCAGATTCCTCACGCAGGACATCATGCATTTCACGATCCCTCCTTTGAGTCCGTTGCCTGCGGGCTCAGACGCACGGCGCGCAGACGACACGAAGCATCGCCAGCATCCGCGGCAATTGTCACCATATCGACCCAGCCGCGTTCGTCGCGCACGATGGCGCCCCACACGTTTCCCTTGATGTCGAGATAGCCGCTCAGAGCAAGTTGCGCCGTGGGTACCTCGCGATAGGCACGCAGCATATCCGCCGCCGCTTCGGTCATCGGTCGGTCCTCGGACCATGCAAGCCGGACCGCAATCGCGTTGCCCTCAGGCGAATCCGTCGCAGTGCCAGACCGCTTGTCGAGCGTCCGCAGAAAGGTTTGCGCCGTGACAGCGACATCCGAATCGTCCGCATCTCGCATCTCATCTTTTTGAGACGCCACCGCCGAATCTGAGCCCAAATCGGAGGCGGTCCCAGGACGCTGCTGCCGCGCGGCGTTAAGCCCCCAAAGCACCGCCGCTATCGCCACGGTCAGGCAAGCAAACACCAGCAGCACCCCGATGGGGCGCTCGCCCTCTACAGGCTGTTGATGCCCTCGCTGATAGCGTTCCATAGATCTTGGACCTTGCCCTTAAATGCGACGATGGCGATAATCGCGATCACCACGAGCACGCCGACCAAGATGGCATACTCGGTGGTACCCTGTGCACTCTCCTCCTGCAATAGTTCCTTGGCGCGCTGACGAACATGTGCCGCCCGGCAAAACGCCCAGCCCTGGACCTTGCCAGCAGCGTCAGTCATCGTGTTCATGTATTCCTCCCTACATCATCCCGCCTGCTCCCAGCAGCGGGCCCAATATGGACAGAAGCAACGCCGGCAAGATGAGCGTGCCGGTGGGAATCAGCAGCTTGACGGGTGCACGCTCGATCTCGCGCTCGACCGCGGCGCGATGAGCCGCACGGATCTCGCGACTTTGAGCGGCCAGCGTCTCGGCAAGTGGGGCACCCAGGGCGAGCGCCTGCCCCACCGTGATGGCAAAGGTCTCGAGCGCTCGCACGTCCAGGTCGCGCGCGGCGGCCAACAACTCGTCCTCACGCGTGCCCACGCCCACCTGCCACGCCATGCAGGCGCGCTCAAGGCGAAGAGCCAGCACTGACCGGCGGTTGGCGCAGAAAATCTCAAGCGCCGCATCAAACGAAAGACCGGCCGAAAGACCCAAGCGCACAACATCGATCATCTCGGACACTTCGCCGAGCGACACTCGCGCCGGGCCGCCCGCTCCAACCGCGCCCTTCACTCGCGCGGTCAGAGCATCGACCACCGAGCGACCCGCGGCAGTGACCAGCACCGCCTCGCGCTTGCAGGCCCCTGCGATCTTGCGTGCATCCGCCCGATCCAAACCCGTCGCGACAAATACACTCAGGGCGCACAGGCAAGCCGCAACTGCAACCGGGGCGCTCATAGCTCCACCCGCATAATGCGCCGGATAACCACCAGGGCAACGGCGTTGAGGGCAAGACCCAGCACCACAGCGCCCGCGCCGGCAGGCGTCGCAAGACCGCGACGAAAATCTGCCGAAAGCAGCGCCAGCACCGCGCACATGCCCGCCGGCATCGCCGCGACCATATGCGCAGACATGCGAGCCTGCGACGTCTTAACATCCAGGCGGCGCTTGAGCTCAATGCGCTCCCCCACCATGCTCGACGCCTCGGACAGTAAGTCGGCAAGCGGAGCGCCGGTGCGCTGAGACACCTTAAGCGCCAAGGTCACAAGCGAAAGACCGGGGGCGTCGATACGCACGAGCAAGTCATCGAGCGCGTCGGTCGCCGAGATGCCGCAATCGATCGCCGCCGCCACCCGCAAAAACTCGGTATGCACTGGCTCTTGCGCATGAGCGCCCACAAAGCGCATGCCCTGGGCCAGCGAATGTCCCGAGGCAAGCGACATGGAAAGTGCGGTAAACGCCTCGGGCATTGCCTCTTCTGCATCGTGTTGCTCGCGCCGGCTCTCAAAGCCATCCCGAGCGGCACCAACGGCAAACGGAGCAACAAGTCCCAAGGCAAATCCGAGGGGCGATAACGACACCATCGTTAGTAAAACGCAGCAGACACCGCTCGATAGCAGCAGAAACGCCAAACGTCCCGAAGCATCTTCGATCACGAGGCCAAGGCGATGCGCCGGAGCCAGCGATGCCCACGAACGGGCGATCTTTTTCAGCAGATCGTTTTCCACCAGCTCACGCGGCAGCTTCTCTGCCACCGTCTCGAGCGCCTGACGTGCCAGCTCCGCCGGCGGTACCTGCGGCACACGAGGTTCCGCCCCGCACGCCGTCGCGACAGAAAGCCCTGCCAAGCCCCCTACGACGAGGGGCACAGTGATCTCCATTCGTCCACCTCCTCTTGTGTGAGCGTCCCCGACCGCAGGCCTTCTGCGATAAACGGCGGCTCGCGGTCAAGCGTCCAGGTGCGCTCGGCGGCATCGAACGTCACATAGCGCTCGAGCTCTACGCCGCCCGATGCGGCGCGTCGCACCCCCGAATACGAGGAGACGAAGCGCCTGCCATCGGCGTGGCGCTCGGACATCACGATACCGTCGAGTGCCATGGCAATCTGCTCCTCGATGAGCTCGCTCGGCAGATCGATGCCATAACGTGCAAGCAACGTCAGACGCACCACGGTCTCCTGTTCTGAACCCGCATGAAGCGTGGTGAGCGACCCGTCGTGGCCCGTGTTCATGGCCTGCAACATGTCGCAGCACTCGGCACCGCGCACCTCGCCCACCACGATGCGGTCGGGGCGCATGCGCAGGGCATTAGTCACCAGGTCGCGGATCGTCACCGCGCCCTCGCCCTCAATTGAAGCCTCGCGCGCCTCTAGGCGCACCACGTGCGGATGATGCGCAAACTTGAGCTCGGCAGAGTCCTCGATCGTCAAGATGCGCTCGCCGGTGGAAATCTCACATGACAACGCGTTGAGCAGGGTGGTCTTACCAGATCCCGTGCCTCCCGCAACCGCCAGGTCCTGTCGCAGCGACACCGCACACGACAGCAGCTGCGCATACCAAAGCGGCAGCGATCCCAACCCCACGAGCTCGTCCAGCGAGCAGATACGGTCCGAGAACTTTCGGATGGTGAGAATCGGTCCGTCAATCGCCACAGGCGGAATCACCGCGTTGACGCGATAGCCCGTTTTGAGGCGGGCGTTGACGATGGGGCTGCGCTCGTCGATACGGCGGCCAAGTGGCGAGATAATGCGGTCGATAAGCACACGGATCTGCTCATCATCCTCAAACGCATGCTCGATGGGGTACAAGACGCCGCCGCGTTCAAAGAAAGCCGAGCGGCAGCCGTTGATCATGATCTCGGTAACGGTGTCGTCCTCGATGAGCGGCTGCAACGGCCCCAAGCCCACCACGTCATCCAAAATCTCGTCGATGATGGTCTCGCGCTCGGGCGTCGCGAGATCGGTCGGCTCCTCAACATTGAGCGCCGCCTCCACCGCAGGACGCAATTCCGAGCGGGCAAGTGCCGGGTCGATATAGGCGCTGATACGCGCCACTTCGTCGTAACCCATGCGGTCCATCACGGCGCGCTTGGTGCGTCGTTTCACGGCGCGGCGACGCCCCGCACCTACAGGCGCTGCCGCCGCCGCAGCGCCGGCAGCCTTAATCCTCGTTTGCAGGCTCATCGCTGATCACCCTCGCGCGACCAGGGAAGGCGGATACGCGGGCGTTCGGTGCGCGTTGCACGGTCGGCGACCATATCGCTCCAAGGGCCGACGGCGCACCCCAGTTCCACGAGCATCTCGCGCGTGGCCTCGCGCACGCTAGTCGCAAAAGCGCTGGTCTGCCCCACTGCCTCGTCAGCGCGCCCAAACGCCATGAGCGCGGCGAGATCCTGCCCGCCATCGGCGATACGAATCTTGGAGCTCAACGCACAGGCAATCTCAAAGCGCATGGCGACGTCCTCGTCTGCCCCGCGCGCACCGAACCGGTTGAACACGGCGCTCATGCGCGTGCGCGGCACACCTACTCGACCTGCCAGTTCAATGACGCGCGATGCCGATGCCGCGGACGACACCGCCGCATCGCCAACGACCAGGCAACGGTCGCTCGCCGCCACCGCAGCCGCCACGGCGTCGCCCCAAAAGACCGAAGTATCGATAAAGACCACGTCGGATTCGCGACGCAGAACATCAAGCAGTAGCTCCACCGGACGTGGCATGAGCTCGGCTTGCTCGGGCGCCGCGACGGGACCCCAGAGCGTAATGCCCGGTGCCACGCGCATCGAAGCGGCTACGATATCCGGCTCAGTGAGCGTGCCCGCCGCCGACGGCTCGATAAGTGCCGCCATATCGCGCGGAGCATCGACGCCTAACAAGTCGTAAAGGTTTCCAAACATCAGGTCCAGGTCGAGCACGGCGGCACGCAAGCCCAACAGCGACGATGTGTGTGCCATGGTGGCAACGATCGTCGACTTGCCGCAACCGCCCGAACCCGAAATGGCGCAGATGACCGGAGCTCGATGCGGCGAAGCGGCAGCGTCTGCC
>URUC01000082.1 GCA_900550965.1 uncultured Collinsella sp.
TTTCCGCCTGCTAGTAAAAAGGCCTCCGGGCTGTTGCTCTGGAGGCCTTTTTGTCAATTACAGACGAATGCGTTAGTTGTTCTTGGTCAGACGCTCGACGTCGTGGGCGATCATGTATTCCTCGTCGGTGGGGATGACCATGACCGTGACGGAAGAGCCGGCGGCGCTGATGACCTGCGGGCCGTTGCCCACGGCCTCGCGGTTCTTGTTGTTGTCGATGCGCACGCCCAGCCACTCAAAGCAGTCGCAGAAGGCCTTGCGGATCGACCAGTCATTCTCGCCGATGCCGGCGGTAAAGGTAATGGTGTCCACGCCCGCCATGGAGGCAATCATGGAACCAGCCTGCTGCATGGCCTTGTATGCGAACATATCGAAGGCGAGCAGGCAGCGCTCGTCACCCTCGGAAGCGCGCGTACGAATGTCACGGGCATCGTTGGAGATACCCGAGATGGCAAGCAGACCGGACTGCTTGTTCATCATGTCGTCGACTTCCTGGTAACTGTAGCCGCCCTCGCGCTGCAGATAGCACACAGTGGCCGGGTCGATGGAACCGCAACGGGTACCCATCATCAGGCCGTCGAGCGGTGTGAGACCCATCGTGGTGTCGCGGCACACACCATCCTCGATGGCGGCAAGCGAGGCGCCGTTGCCCAAATGGCACGAGAGCAGGCGGTGGCAGCGCGAGCCCAGAATCTCCTTGGCCATCATCCACTCGTAGCGGTGGCTCGTACCGTGGGCGCCGTACTTGCGCACGTGGTACTTGTCGCACACGTCCTTGGGCAGCGCATAGGTGTAGGCAACCTCGGGCATGGTCATGTGGAACGAGGTGTCGAAGACGGCCACGTTGGGCAGCTCCGGATACTTCTCGCGGCAATATTCGATTGCCGCGGCCTCGCCGTAATTGTGCAGCGGGGCGAGCGGTGCAACCTCAAGAATCTTAGCCATGACCTCATCGTCGACGACCGCGGAATCATCGAAGTGCCAGCCACCCTGAACGATACGGTGGCCGATGCCATCGATCGTAAAGTCGGTCTTCTCGAGCTCCTCGAGCACGCGCGCAATGGCGCAGCGATGATCGGGAAAAGGAATCTCCTCGGTCAGCTTGGCACCACCGTTCTCGGAGTGGCCAAAGATGCCCATCTCCGAGCCGATACGCTCGCAGTTGCCCTTGGCGAAAACCTCGCGGGTATCGGTATCCAAAAGCTGATATTTAAGGCTCGAGCTGCCGGCGTTGACAACAAGTACGTTCATGAGACTCCTTCGTGATTACAGTACGGTCGGCAAACCTATAAGGCGGCCGTACCCTTAATAAGAAGTTATCAGAATCCAATAAATAGCTATTAAACTCTTCGCTCAAAGAGCGTAAAAGGGGGCTGAACGGCACAAGGCCATCCAGTCCCCTCCCCTTGCATCAATTACTTGCCGTTGACAATGCGCTCGACGTCGGAAGCGATCATGAACTCCTCGTCCGTGGGGATGACGAAGATCTTGACCTTGGAATCCTTGGCGGACAGGCACCAAGCGCCGTCGCCGCGCAGGGCGTTGCGGGCATGATCCATCTTGACGCCCATAAAGGCCAGACGGTCGGCAACGCCGGCGCGAACGGCCGGAGCGTGCTCACCGATGCCGGCGGTGAAGACCAGCGTGTCCATGCCGCACATGGAAGTGGCCATCTCGGCAGCCTTGGCGGCAATCTTGTAGACAAACATGTCGAAGGCGAGCTGAGCCTCGGGGTCACCAGCGGCGGCGAGCTCCTCGACGTTGCGGCAGTCGTTGGTCTTGCCGCCGGTCACAGCCAAAAGACCGGACTTCTTGTTCATCATCTCGTCGACCTCGTCGAAGGTGTAGCCGCCTTCGCGCTGCAGGTAGCACACGGTGGCCGGGTCGATGGAGCCGCAGCGGGTGCCCATCATGACACCGTCGAGCGGCGTCAAGCCCATGGTGGTGTCCATGCACTTGCCGTCCTCGATGGCGCACAGGGAAGCGCCGGAACCGATGTGGCACACGACGACCTTGCGAGCCTCGCCGTTGGTCATCTCGGCAACCTTCTTGGAGATGTAGCGGTAGCTGGTGCCGTGGGCGCCGTACTTACGGATGTGCAGCTTGTCGCAGACGTCCTTGGGCAGGGCGTAGGTCTTGGCGACCTCGGGCATATTGAAGTGGAAAGCAGTATCGTAGACCGTGACGTTGGGCAGGTCGGGATACTGCTCCAGGCAGTACTCGATAACGTTGGCCTCGGGGTTGTTGTGCAGCGGGGCGAGCGGAGCGACCTCGCGGATCTTGGCGAGGACGTCCTCGTCGACGAGGGAGGAATCGCCAAAGTACCAACCGCCCTGAACGATACGGTGGCCAATGCCCTCGATCTTGATGCCGTTAGCCTCGAGGTCCTTCAGGACGACCTCGATGGCGACCTTGTGGTCGGGGAACTCGATGTTCTCGGTCACCTTCTTGGAGCCGTTGGCAGCGTGGGTGAAGGTACCGCCGGTAAAGCAGACGCGCTCGCAGGAGCCCTTTGCGGACACCTTGTGGGACTTGGTATCGATGACCTGATACTTAAGGGTCGAAGATCCTGCGTTGACGACCAGAACGTTCATGTGTCTCCCTACTAACAGGCGGTGTGGCGCCGCCAGGTTACATACGCTTCAATAATAAACCCAAACGCCCTCGCGCTCGGGTTTATTGCGTTGATATATAAGTTATCGATGCCCAAATACTCATGACCTTTGGCGTGTAAGACGAAAGAGCGCGGGGATATACACAAGGGAAGAAATCCCGAGCGCGACAAGCAATACGACTCGAATGCCCGCAACGCTACTCAACACAGCGTTGAGCAGATAGAAAAGAACGGCACCCACCGCCACCATCTGGCTTTGAACCGAAATCAGTGAACAGCGCATCGAAGAATCGGCTGCCTTTTGAAAAATTGAGTATTTAATTGGAGCAAATAACGAGTACGCAACCGTCTGCAGCACATAGAACACGGGCAGCAAATTAGCCGGAGTAAGGGGAATCAAAAACAAAGCTGTCAGGAAAAGGCGCACGATGCCGCAAATACGCGCAAAGCGGCCCTTGTCGACATGAGCAATCGCACAGGGCACAATAAGTCCCATGGAGGCCGAGGCAAGGAGCTGGACCGCAATGGTCACACCCGAAGCGACGGCATTCATTCCGCGACCCGCAAGCAGCAGTGAGAAAAAGTCTTCCAGGGCGACAAAAGCAAATGCCTGAGAACAGTCCATGATGAACGCTGAACGAAGAATGCCATTACCCGCAATAGCGGTACCGATCATCTTCGGGCTAATCCCATGTTCAGGTGTCGTCGCAGTGCCCCCTCTTCGCATTTCAGGAATGCAGACAACGACAACCAACGTCAACACCATTGCGATGATATCTGCCGAAAGACCAATGAGATATGCACCGACGGACGAAATGAAACCGCCCACGCAAGCGGAGATGGCATAAGAGGCATAGAAAACAAATCGCTCAACGACATTAAGTCTTACGAGCTGGTCCTGAGAGACGCTGTCAATGTAAATCGCTTCGATGGATCCGCTCACACACGCAACGGCAAAACCCTTGAGAGCGAACGCACCGATTAAAAGCAGGGGAGAACGGACGAGAAGCAGGGCGGCGTAGTATCCAAGCATTCCCACGACGCCAACGAGACCGCTTGTCTTTCGTCCAAACCTATCAGCAATATAGCCAGTGGGAACTTCAAGGATGAACTTGCTCACTTGATATGCAATCATCATGCTAGAAATCGATACCATCGAAAGTCCGACGAACTCAAGGTAGACAGTTAGAAAATACAAGATGGTGCTGAAGTTCGACAGAAAAACGAACGTCATATAAAGCAAAACCGTACGGTTTTTCATGCTCCGCCCTCCAAGAGTCAGCAATCTAAATCGGAATCTTGGAAAAGCATGAGGGCAAAGCTGTCAGCTATGTGTTACAAGGCGTCAATAATCACTTGATGCCTCGAAGCCAATTAAAATCTCACGAAGCAAGATGACGCAATAGGTGCAGAAAAACCGTCTGGTGTCGATCAGTCCAGGAGTTTTGCCGATAGCAAAAGTAGATAGGCAAGGTTACATCACGCGAACCTTCAATGGAGCACTCACTCACTTCTGACCCATCCGATGCGAGAGAGGACCCAGACAAACTCAATATCAATCCCCCGGCTTGAAGAAACTCAGTCTGAGCCCTGCTTCCGTATTCAACATCACGGAAGCGAAAATTGACGAGCTGGGCTTCGGGACATTGATTGATTGCATTGAGACAGGGTGACAAATTAATGGGAACAGCGAGCCTGCCGCCCAGTAACTCGCGAATGGTCATGGCGCCCACAGATTGATGACCCGCTGGGCATGAAAGAACCTTGAGCTCCTTTTCACCCAAATATTTTGAAGAAAGGACGCTGTCCCGTGGTTCCTCGAATGAGATAGCCGCATCCGAAATGCCAAGCACAAGTGATTCAAAGCATGTAGCCGTTGGCTGATGCCACACATCAAGGTGAATCTGAGGGTGCGAGCGTTCAAACGAGTCATACCAGCTTTCGGCAAAAAGGCGCCCCCGCCCATGAAGGCAGGGGGCGTAAAGACGAAAGTGGCCATCGGGCGAAACGCCGTCGCCCCTCGATTGAGCGTACTTTTTGAGATCGTCGACTTGTGTCAGGATCACGCGTGCACGACGCGCAAATTCTCTGCCCGCCGGAGACAAAACAGCCTCCCCCGCCGATCGGTCGAGCAAAACAATCTGATACTCAGATTCCAACTTTTTGATTGCCGACGAAACGGCCTGCGGACTCACATGAACGGCGCGAGCTGCTTTGCGCACGCCGCCATAGTTCGCTACCGCTTGAAGGTATTCGAGTTGAGAAAGCTGCATAGATTACTCCAAAGGCAGCCAAGTCGACGGGCTACGCGTCCTCAGATGAGGTTCTCGCCCAGGCTCTTGCCGCCGAGGACGTGCATGTGGAAGTGCATGACGGTCTGGCCGGCGTTAACGCCCTTGTTGGAGATGACGCGGAAACCGTCCTCCAGACCCTTGGCCTTGGCGACCTCCTGGATGGCGTGGGCCATGGCGCCCATGGTCTCGGCAGGCACGCTGTCGGCGATGTCGCTGTAGTGCTTCTTAGGGATCACGAGCGTGTGGACCGGCGCCTGCGGGTTGAGGTCGTCGAAGGCGATGACCTGGTCGTCCTCATAGACAACGGTCGAGGGGATCTCGTGGTTGGCAATTTTACAGAAGATGCAATCGCACATAGCTGGTTCCTTTCTTACAGACCAAGGTAATTATATTTGGTCGAGATGCTTAGAACGAAAGGTTATCATCGGTGTTGGCGGCCTCGCCGTCGGCGAGCACGTCGTTGCCGTCGACGTCCTTAAGGAGCACCGAGACCTTCTGCTCGGCATCGGACAGGCGGGTGCGCAGGCTTTTGAGGAGCTCGACGCCGCGGGTGTAGCTCTCGAGCGACTCCTCGAGCTCCATATCGCCCGACTCAAGGCTGCGGATGATGAGCTCCAGCTCCTGCGAGGCCTGCTTGTACGTAAGCTGTTCGACCGGGGTCTTCTCTGCCATATCTGTTTCCTTTCCTAAAGGTTTATCGCTATGAAACGCGGGTTACTCGACCGTATCGACCGTTGCTGCCACGTTGCCGTCTGCCATGTGCACGCGAATGGCGTCGCCAGGCTTAAAGGTCTTGGCACTCGTAGCCACACCATCATCGCTGTACGCGATGGAATAGCCGCGAGCAAGCACTTTGAGCGGCGACAGGGCATCGAGCGACGCTGCCGCACGGCTCAGGTCGGACGCTGGCTTGCTGAGCATCGTGCGCCCTTGATGCTCTAGGCGGGAACTCGCAAGCGTGAGCGCATGGCGCTTACCATCGAGCCCCGAGGTGCTTGTAATCAGACGCTCGGGAAAGCGCTCAAAGTTGGAGCGGAATGTCCCGACCGAGCGTACTATGGCGCCCGACAGGCGATCGGCAGTCAGCGCAAGCTCCGATTCGCGACGCTCGACCATAAATGTGGGGTCGTTGAGGCACGGGCGACACGCAGCGGCATCGAGCGCATCACCCAAGCGAGCCGTATAGGTATCCCAGGCACGGCGACCGCGCTGATCGAGCATCTCCAGGTCGACCTGGGCCGACCCAATCATCGATGCCATCGCGGCACCCAGACGCTGATGGCGCGCCTCGAGCACATCGGCCAACTCCGTCATAGCCGGCGCCACCGATTCTGCCGCCGCCGTGGGCGTGGAGGCGCGTCGGTCGCTCACCATGTCGCAAATCGAGGTATCGGGCTCATGGCCAATGCCGGTCACCACGGGCACAGGACAAGCCGCCACCGCGCGGGCAAGCTCCTCGTCATTAAAGGTCATGAGGTCCTCAAAGGAACCGCCGCCGCGCACCAGCAAAATACAGTCGGGCGCCGGCGTAATGGCGGCGCAAGCCCTCAATGAGCTCGGCCGGCGCACCCTCGCCTTGAACCTTGGCGCCCACGCAAACGAGCTCGACGAGCGGGTTGCGACGACGCAATGTACGCTTGACGTCGTCGATTACGGCACCCGAAAGCGAGGTGACGACCGCCACGCGCGAGCAAAACACCGGGATGCGGCGCTTGCGCGCTTCGTCCATCAGGCCCTCTCGGCGTAGCTTTTCGGCCAGTTGCGCCACTTGTTGACGCAGCAGACCCTCCCCCGCCAGCGAAAACGAGCGAGCGACAAAGCTCATGCGGCCCGTGGCCTTATAGAGATTGAAGCTGCCCTTAAAGCTCACCTGCATGCCGTCACGCAGATCGAAGGTACGCTTGAGATAGGCGCCCTTCCAGATGATGCAGTCGACGGCGGCCGAGTCGTCTTTAATCTGGAAGTAACAGTGGCCGCTTCGGGCATTGGGACCACGGAAACCCGTGACCTCGCCCAGGACGGTCAGTTGCGGAATAGCATCGAGCGCACCGGCGGCGATCTCTACCGCCTGGCTCACGCTGAGCTCTTTACGCTCTTGCTCGTCCGAACCGTCGAACTCGGCGGAAACGCTATTGCCGGTTAGATCCCAACCTGCCACGCAACCTCCTTTCGTCATCGTGCACAAGGGCTTCGGCCCTGCGCAAATTCAAGTCCAACACATAGTACAGCGCCGCGAGGACACGAATCCCCGCGGCGCCCAGCGACCCAATTTGTTATCGGTTGGAGTTTCTGTTGTATCGAGCCATAAGATAGAGCAGCTGAATAATCGAGGTGAGCGCCGCAGCCACATAGGTAAGCGCGGCGGCCGTCAGCACCTTCTTGGCACCGTTGACCTGCTTGGAGCTCATACCCGACTGCTCAATATACGCCACGGCGCGCCGGCTAGCATCAATCTCGACCGGTAGCGTAACCAGTTGGAACAGCACGCTAAACGAGAAGAAGATCAGTGCGAGGGTCGTGAGTCCCGCGATGTTCATAAACAGGCCCATGAGCAGCACGATGGTCCAGGTGTTCTGGGTAAAGTTGACGACCGGCACGAGGGCGGTACGTACCTTCATCATGGCATAGCCGCTTTGACGCTGCGCGGCATGGCCTGCCTCGTGACAAGCGACAGCAACGCTTGCGACCGAGCCGCCCGAACGGTTGGAATCCGACAGATACAGGTTATTGTCCTGCGGGTTGTAATGGTCGGTGAGCTCACCGGCGACGCCCTTGATACCCACGGCGTTGCAACCGTTGGCGTCGAGCATGCGGCGAGCGACCGTGGCACCCGTGTCGCCGTCCGAGCGAACCTTGGACCACGTCTTGTACGTCGAGTTGATATAGCTCTGCGCAGCAAGGCCAAGCACTGTACAAACAAGAACAACCAGCAGGTACAGCGGGTCGATGCCAAAGCCATATCCATAGTAATAGGGCATGCGAATTCCTCCAAATCGAGTTACACGTTGGAGGCATTCTACCCACTCGCCCAGCAGGCAAATCAACATCGATGTTTTGGCAATGTCAGCGAAAACGGCCGAGAGCGAGCAAGGTGACGTGAAAGAGAAGCGACGCGTACTTTGGTACGCGAGCGACGATTGAACGTCAGATTGCCGCTCTCGGCCGTTTGCAGCGTCGAGCTGTTACGCGGTTTGGTAAAACCGCGTAACTATATACCTATAACAACTCAATCTTTCCGTCCTTCACGGTGAGTCCCATATTGCCGGAAAGCAGATCGTCCAGACGCGAGCCCACAAGCTCAAAACGCCAGCCTTCACGCAGGGGGCTCTGCTCGGGATGCTCAATGTAGTCGGCCAGGTCATCGCGCGAGGCAATAACCGAGGTCGCCACTCCCGAGCGTTCGGCAACCAGGCGGATGAGCGCATACATCAGGTCCGTCACGCTCTCCAGCTCCGGCGAGATCTGACGATGCCCGCGCACCATGAGCGGCAGGCGATCGTGCGGGCAGCTCGCGCCGCGCTTGATGGCCATGAGCGCACCGTCCACGTCGCGCTCCCCCAACTGATCGGTACCGCGAATGCTACGGAACTCCTCAACGCGCACGGGATTGCGCTTAACGAGCGCAAGCAGCGTGTCGTCGGACATGACCCACTTGCGTGGGATGTTACGGCGCTCGGCGCGGTCCTCGCGCCAGGCGGCGAGCTCGCGCGCGATGCCCAACTGGTGACGGCTGCACGAATTGATGCGTTTGACCTTGCGGAACGCCTCGTGGCGATCGGCGCGATAGTGCGACTCATCAGCCAGCGGGCGCAGCTCGTCGAGCACCCAGTCCACGCGGCCCAGCTCGCGCAGGCGGCTCATCATCTCGGTATAGGCGACGATCAGGTACTTGACGTCATCGATCGCGTACTCAATCTGCTTATCGGTCAGCGGGCGACGCGACCAGTCGGTCAGCGACTCGGTCTTGGGCAGCGAGACGCCGCAAAACGTCTGCACGAGCGCGCCGTAGGAAATCTGCTGGCGCTCGCCCAAAAAGGCGGCGGCCACCTGCGTGTCAAAAATCGGACGCGGCAGCACGCCTACGGTATGAAG
>URUC01000083.1 GCA_900550965.1 uncultured Collinsella sp.
GAGCCGCTCCAAGGAAGGTGCCGCCGAGCTGGAGCTTGCGCAGTACCGCTTGGGCGAAAAGGAACGCGAGCTCGAGAAGCTCCAGGTCATGCTCGAGGAAAAGGGCCTGTTTGTGGGCGATCTGGGCGAGCAGCGCCGCCATATGCAAGACGTGGTCGGCCGCATTAACTCCGATATGCGCCTGCTCGAGGAAAAGGGCCACAACATGGTGTCGCGCCTGTCCGACATGCGCGGCCAGATCTCGAGCTCCGAGCATCAGCGTCGTCGAGTGGTAGAGGAGCTCGAGGACGCGCGTGCGCAGCTTGAGGAAGTGACCGGCGCGCACATGCAGGCCCAGGAGGACGTTGACGCCGCTGGTCCTGCCGCCGCTCAGCTCCACGAGCGGCGCGTGGCGCTCGACAGTCAGATTTCGCAGCTTACGCGTGAGCAACGCGATGTGCAGCGTGTGGCCGATAACGCGGCGCTCGAACTCGCCAAGGTGAAGGACTCGCTGAGCAACGCTGAGGTCGAGGACAACATGTACGCCTCGCGCCTGGAGCAGATCGATGATCAGCTCGAGGAAGTCACGGCCTCGCTCGAGAGCCGTCGCGACCGCGCCGAGGAGCTTGAGGGTGCTCTTGAGGAAGCGCGCCAGGCCCAGGCCGATGCGCGTGAGGCCACCGAGGTCGCCCGTGCAGCCCTGAAGGACTTGCGTAATCGTGAGAGTGAGGCGCGCAACAAGCTGTCCGAGGTGCGCTCGGAGCTTGCCAGCCAAAAGAAGCTTGATGCCCGCATGGCAGACAGCTCGCCGCTGGTGAGCCGTCTGATGGGCGCACTGGGCGATGATGTCTCAGGCCGTTTGGGCGACGTGCTCGACGCCCCTCGTGAGCTTGAGGGCCTGGTTGAGCAACTACTTGCCGGCGATATCGATGCTCTTTTGTTTGATGATGCCGCTACGCTTGAGCGCGCCGGTCGTGCGGCTTTGGACCAAAAGAAGGCTTCGGGCGAGGCGCTGTTGGTGGCGCGCGGCGTGAGCGGTGGTGCTGCTGCCAATGGCGCTGCCGGTACGCGTCTGGTCGATCGTCTGTCCGTGCGCTCCGGTTATGGCCCGGTTGTCGAGGCCCTTCTCGGCGGCTATTACGTTGTCGACGACTTGGCGGCTGCGCTGGCCGCGCCTGTCGTTGACGGCGTGACTTACGTGACCCCCGATGGCGCCCGCGTCGCCTGCGGCGGCCTGGTGCGTGTGGGGCTCGACGCCGGAGAGGCTTCGGGTGCTTTGGAGCGCAAGCGTCGCATCCGTGAGCTCGAGGGCCTGGAACCCGATCTGGCTGCTGTGTTTGAGCATGTGTCGGATCAGGTCGTCGAGGCCAATGCGGCCGTCGAAGAGGCGCGTGCCGCTGAGGGCGATGCCGCCGGCGAGATCGCCCGTCTTGAGGGCGAGCGCCGCTCGCTGCTCTCCGAGATTGGCCGCCTGGAGCAAAGCGCCAACAACGCCGAGGTCGAGCGCGTGCGCATCTCCAAGCGCCGCGAGCAGGCCGCCGATGCCGTTCGCGCTGCGCGCCCGCGCGTGGACGAGCTCACCCGCTCGCGTGACGAGGCCCGAGCGCAGGCAAGCGATCTTGGCCTTCAGATTGCCGAAGCCAACGACGAACTCGACCGCGTTCGCCGTGACGATTCCGAGGCCGCCGGCAAGCTCGCCGATGCCAAGGTCCGCCTGGCCCAGACGAGCGAGCGCCTTCGTTCTCTGAAGGGCCGAGTACCCGATCTGGAGCATCGCCTGGAGGGCATCGACCGCCGTATCCGCGGAACACGCCAGGCCTCGCGCTCACTCGAGCTGCTGCGCCTGCGCGTCGATCCCATGCACGAGCGCTATTCGGCCCTGCTGGAGCGCGCGTCGGATTGGGCAGCGCGTCTGCGTGACCAGGCCTCTCTGGAGGAGGCGGACTCCGCTTCGCTCAAGAAGACCATCGAGGATGCCAAGGCAGAGGTTGCCCGCGCTAAGGAGAAGGTCGATACCGCCACCGCCACGCAAAACGAGTTTAAGGTCGCGCGTGGCAAGCTCGAGGTGCAGGTAGAGGCCGCCATTAAGGCCATTACCGCCGATGGCAACACGGTACTCGAGGAAGCGCTTATGCTTCCTGCGCCCACGGACCGCGATGCCGCCGAGCGCGAGCTCAACCAGCTTGTGCGCCAGATCAACAACCTTGGTCCCGTGAACCAAGTTGCCATGGAGGAGTACGATCAGCTCAAGCGCCGCGCTGACTACATCGAGGAGCAGCTGGCCGATCTGGAGAGCGCGCGTAAGGCGCTCACCAAGATCACGGTGGCTATTGATCGCAAGATGCGCAAGGCGTTCCTTGTGACGTTTGAGAAGGTCGACGCGAACTTCCGCGAGATCTTCGCTATGCTGTTCCCGGGTGGCCAGGCTCATCTGGAGATGACCGATCCCGAGCATCCGGCCGAGACGGGCATCGAGGTCGTGGCGCAGCCGCGCGGCAAGCGCATCACCAAGATGATGCTCATGTCGGGCGGCGAGAAGAGTCTGACGGCGCTCGCCCTGCTCTTTGCCGTGTATCGCACGCGCACGGTGCCGTTCTATGTGCTAGACGAGGTCGAGGCGGCGCTCGACGACGCCAACCTGTCCAAGCTCATCGGCGCCCTCGATGTGCTGCGTTCCGATACGCAGCTCTTGGTAATCTCGCATCAGCGCCGTACTATGGAGGATGCTGACGTTCTCTACGGTGTCTCGATGCAAGCCGACGGCGTCAGTCGCGTCGTCTCGCAAAAACTCGATCGCGAAACCGGAAAGGTCGTGAATGCATAATGGGATTCTTTGACGCTCTCTCGCGCGGACTTGAGCGCAGCCGCGAGGCCCTCAACGAGGTCTTCTACTTTGGCGGCGAGGTCGACGAGGATTTTTGGGAGGACCTTGAGGACACCCTCGTTATGGGTGACATGGGTGCCGAGGTCGCCATTCAGGTCTCCGATGACCTGCGCGAGACAGCCGCCAAGAAGAACCTCAAGACCGCTCCGCAGCTTCGCCGCGCTCTGGCCGAGCAGCTTGAGCAGCACTTTGTGCCCATCGAGCGCGATCCGTTCTCCGATACGCCGAGCTGCGTGCTGTTTGTGGGCATCAACGGTGCCGGCAAGACCACGACGGTCGGCAAGATTGCGAGCGCCATGGCTTCCCGCGGCAAGAATGTCGTGATCGGTTCGGCCGATACCTTCCGCGCCGCCGCCATCGAGCAGCTCGATGTGTGGGGCCAGCGTGCCGGCGTACCGGTTATCAAGCGTGACCGCGGCTCCGATCCGGCGAGCGTGTGCTATGACGTGCTCGACGAGGCCGATAAGCGCGGCAGCGACCTGGTGCTCATCGATACCGCCGGCCGTCTGCACACGAGCCCCGAGCTCATGCGCGAGCTCGCCAAGGTGGTCAACGTGACGCGTAAGCGCGCCGCCAATATGGCCGCCGGCCCCATGCCCGTCTCGGTTGTCCTCGTGATCGATGCCGCCACTGGTCAGAACGGTCTGAACCAGGCGCTCGAGTTTAACGAGGCGCTGGGCTTGGACGGTATTATCATGACTAAGCTCGACGGCACGGCTAAGGGCGGTATCGCCATGGCCGTGGCCGAGAAGCTCAAGCTCCCGATCCTTCGCATCGGCGTGGGCGAGCAGGTCGATGATCTGCAGGAGTTTAACGCCAAAGATTTCTGCCGCGCCCTGGTGGGCGAGTCCAACTAAGGAGTGACTAGTGTTTGATTCTCTGAGCGATCGCCTCAATGACACATTTGACCGCCTGCGTGGCAAGGGTAAGCTGACCGAGGCCGACATCACCTCGGCCATGCGCGACATTCGCATGGCGTTGCTCGAGGCCGACGTCAACTTTAAGGTTGTCAAGGAGTTCGTCGCCAAGACCAAGGAGCGCTGCATGACCGCCGAGGTCATGGAGTCGCTGTCGCCGGCGCAAAACGTCGTCAAGATCGTGCTCGACGAGCTTACCGAGATGCTCGGCTCCACCGAGAGCAAGCTCGTTTTTAGTAACCGCATTCCTAATGTCATCATGCTCGTGGGCCTGCAGGGCTCCGGCAAGACCACGGCGGCCGTAAAGCTGGCCTACCTGCTCAAGAAGCAGGGCCGCTCGCCGCTGCTCGCCGCGTGCGACGTCTACCGCCCCGCCGCTGCCGACCAGCTGGCCACGCTTGGCGGCGAGATCGGCGTGCCTGTCTTCCGCGGTGACGGCGCGCACCCGGTCGACATTGCCAAGGGCGCCATCCAGGAGGCCGTCGACCACCTGCGCGACGTGGTCATCGTCGATACCGCCGGTCGTCTGCAGATCGACGAGCAGATGATGCAGGAGGCCGTGGACATCAAGAAGGCCGTCAAGCCCGATCAAGTGCTGATGGTCGTCGATGCCATGACCGGCCAGGATATCGTCAACGTGGTCTCGACGTTTGCCGAGCGCACCGACTTTGACGGCGTGATCATCTCCAAGCTCGACGGCGATGCCCGTGGCGGCGGCGCGCTTTCCGTGCGCCAGGTGACCGGCAAGCCCATCAAATTCGTGAGCATGGGCGAGAAGCCCGATTCGCTGGAGCCGTTCTATCCCGATCGCATGGCCAAGCGTATTCTGGGTATGGGCGACGTCGTCGGTATTATCGAGAAGGCCCAGGAGGCAGCCGATGCCGAGCAGCTCGAGGCTGCCGAGCGCATGCTGCGCGAGGGCTTTACCATGAACGACATGCTCGACCAGATGAAAGCTGTTAAGAAGATGGGCGGCATGAAGGGCATTCTGGGCATGCTCCCCGGTGGCCAGCGCGCGCTCAACCAGATGGGCGGCAACCTGGACGAGGGCATCTTTGACAAGAACGAGGCCATCATCATGTCGATGACCAAGGAGGAGCGCCTGCGTCCCTCCATCATCAACGGCCAGCGTCGCGCCCGTATCGCCAAGGGCGCCGGCGTGACCCCCACTGAGGTCAACAGCCTTATGAAGCAGTGGGGCGAGATGAACAAGATGATGGGACGCATGCGCACGATGGCCAATCAGGCGCAGGCCGGCGGCAAGAAGGGCAAAAAGGGCAAGAAGGGCAAGAAGATGCGCATGCCCAATATTCCCGGTCTGGATGCCATGGGTCTGGGCGGCATGGGCGGCCTGGGAACGGGCGGTCCCAAGTCCGATATGGACCTGCTGCGCCAGATGGAAGCGCAGATGCGCAATAAGAAATAGAGCTGTAATTCCAGCTTGATATGGCAAAGGCCGCTCGGAAGCTACCGGGTGGCCTTTGCTGTTGGCTTTGTTTGTTGGGTTGCGTTTGGCGTCGCGCCCCGAGCTCGCGGTGCCGTGCCGTTAGTGGCAGCCGCAGCCCTCGTGGCCCTCGTGCTCGTGATGGCCGTGGCAGCCGCAGGAATCGCCATGCTCGTGAGTGTGCTCGTGGTCGTGGCCGTGGCAGCCGCACGTGGCCTCGCCGTTCTGTGCGAGCGTGCCGGCGATAAGGGCCTCGACGCAAGCGTCGCAGCTGCCTTGGGCACCCGCGTATACCGTGATGCCGGCTTGGGCAAGCGCGTTGATAGCGCCGCCGCCGATGCCGCCGCAGATGAGCGTGTCCACGCCGCCGTTGGCGAGCAGGCCCGCAAGGGCACCGTGGCCGGTGCCGCCGGTGCCCACGACCTGCTCGCTGAGCACCTTGCCGTCCTGAATGTCGTAGATCTTGAACTGCTCGCTGCGGCCAAAGTGCATAAAGATGTTGCCGTTGTCATACGTGGTTGCCACTCTCATGGTGCCGATCTCCTTTGGTGGCCATACGGCCGTCGTTGTGGTGATGGGGGAGTACGCGATATTGCCGCCCTCGATGATGAGCGCCCGACCATTGACCAGCGCATTTGCCACCTTGCGATGCGCTCGGCTGCAAATTGCCGCCACCGTGGCGCGCGCGATGCCCATGTGCTTTGCGACGGCCTCCTGATTGAGGCCTTCCAGGTCGCATAGCCGCAGGACCTCGAGTTCGTCGACCGTCATGTCGATGGCCTCTCCGCTGGCAAGGCCATCGGGGGTAAAACCGCGATATTCGGGGATGATCCCGACGCGGCGCATTTTTTCACGTCTTCCTGCCATACACTCTCCATATCTGACATATGTCAACAATAGAATAACGACCGTGCGGATTTACGCAAGGAATTTCTGGCATATGTCAGAAAATGAGGGCTTATGTTAGGGCTGTGGGGCCGCTTGCGCCTGGGCTACAATGAATCTCGCTTATAGGCGACTGACAGGAGGGTCAATGAGCAAGGCTGATCAACAGTTTGTAGCCATGTGCCGCGATATTCTGGACCATGGCACCACCACCGAGGGCCAAAAGGTCCGCCCGGTGTGGGAGGACGGCACCCCTGCCTATACCATTAAAAACTTTGGCGTCACGGCACGCTACGACCTGCGTGAGGAGTTTCCGGCGCTTACCCTGCGTCGTACGGCCCTCAAATCTGCCATGGATGAGATCCTGTGGATCTATCAAAAGAAGTCCAATAACGTGCATGACCTCAACAGCCATATTTGGGATGAGTGGGCCGACGAGACTGGCTCCATCGGCAAGGCCTACGGGTATCAGATTGGGCAGAAGAGCCATTATGCCGAGGGTGACTTCGATCAGATGGATCGCGTGCTGTACGACCTTAAGAACACGCCGTACAGCCGCCGCATTATGACGAATACCTACGTGTTTTGCGACCTGTCCGAGATGCACCTGTATCCGTGCGCCTACAGCGTGACGTATAACGTGACGCAGCGCCCGCAGGATGATAAACCGACGCTCAACATGATTCTCAACCAGCGCAGCCAGGACATTTTGGCTGCGAACAACTGGAATGTGTGCCAGTACGCCATTTTGCTGATGATGGTCGCGCAGTCGGTCGATATGATTCCCGGCGAGTTGCTGCATGTGATTGCCGATGCCCACATTTACGACCGTCATGTCGATATCGTCCGCGAGCTTATCGAGCGTCCGCAGTTTGCCGCGCCTAAGGTAACGCTTAACCCCGATGTGCATGACTTCTATGCGTTTACGACCGACGACCTGATTGTCGAGGGCTATGAGCACGGCCCGCAGGTCAAGAACATCCCCATTGCGGTGTAGGTGACGTGCATGACGTGTAAGCTTTCTGCCATTGTCGCCGTGTGCGATGACTGGGGTATTGGGTGCGAGGGCGACATGGTGGTGTCCAACCGTGCCGACATGCGTCATTTTGTGGCGTGCACCAAAGGTTGCCCGGTTATTATGGGGCGCAAGACCCTGCTGAGTTTTCCCGGCGCACGGCCGCTCAAGAATCGTCGCAATATCGTGCTCACGCGCGACGAGGATTTTTCGCCCGAAGGTGTCGACGTGGTGCATAGTATCGGCGAGGCGCTCGCCGCGGTTGCCGATGAGCCCGTTGCCTGGGTGATCGGCGGCGGCGATGTCTATCGGCAGTTTTTGCCGTACTGCGTGGAGGCCGAGGTCACGCATAACCACTGCGTCCATCCCGTGGACACGTACTTTCCCGACTTGGACGCCGATCCCGCGTGGGAAGTTGCGCGGCGCGAAGGGGTTGCCACGATTGCCGCCGGTGAGGGTGACGAGGGCATCGATTATGAGTTCGTGACGTATCGTCGCATCGAGGCGTAAAACCGATTATCCCTTCGGTATTATCGGGATGAAATGAATGACGGGGCGGCGCATGGCGTTGCCCCGATATTTGTATAGGTGCTGCAAAGAAAGGTGCGGGCTGGCTACTATGACTGATGCCGTTGAGGTGCTGCGAATCGATTCGCTCGAGGACGAGCGGCTCGATGCCTACGTGCGACTGACCGAGCGTGAGCTTCGCTGCGTGCTGGAGCCGCAGAAGGGCATCTTTATCGCCGAGAGTGCCAAGGTCATCGAGCGTGCGGTGCGCGCCGGATACGAGCCGGTGAGCTTTCTGTTGGGCGAGCGCTGGCTCGATCAGATGATGCCGCTGTTTGAGCGCCTGGTCGTGCGCGAGGGAGCAGGTCCGGTTCCTGTGTTCGTGGCCTCGATGGAGCTCATGGAGCAGCTGACGGGTTTTAACGTGACGCGCGGTGCGCTCGCGGCATTCCGTCGCCCGCGTCAGATTCCGGTAGCCGAGTTCTTGGGCGGCGTCGTCGAGGCGGCGGGGGAGCGCCCGGTGCGTGTGTGCGTGCTCGAGGGTATTGTCGACCACACGAACGTGGGCGCGATTTTCCGCTCGGCTGCCGCATTGAATGTTGACGGTATTTTGGTCAGCCCTACGTGCTGCGATCCGCTGTATCGTCGTTCCGCCCGTGTGAGCATGGGCACGGTGTTTCAGGTGCCGTGGACGCGTATTGGCAGCGAGGCGCGCGTATGGCCGCATGATGGCCTGGCGGCGCTGCACAATGCCGGGTTTTCCTGTGCCGCTATGGCGTTGACGGATGATTCCGTTTCGCTGGACGATCCTGTGCTGCAGAAGATTGATCGCTTGGCGATTTTTATGGGTACCGAGGGTGCCGGCTTGGGCGCCAAGACCATTGCCGGCTGCGACCGAGCCGTGCGCATTCCGATGGCGCACGGGGTCGATTCGCTCAACGTGGCCGCGGCGAGCGCCGTCGCCTTTTGGCAGCTGTGCCCGCACGTGAGCAACGAGTACCACTACCAGCCGGGTTTGTATCACTAGGCAGATATTCCGCACCGCGCTCTGATTCGGGGTGTTTCGGTCGCCGCCAGTCGGTGCTAAGCTGGTTTTGACTTTGGTTTTAAATTGCTGTTTTGTCGGTTGACGTGCGCTTTTGGGGAGGGCGTGTGGCTAAGAAATCTACGTCTATCGATGTAAC
>URUC01000084.1 GCA_900550965.1 uncultured Collinsella sp.
AAAGCACATTAAGTGCTTTCCTTTGCGTGCGGAACTCGCGACAAACTTAACCCCCGCCCCCAGCCCCGGAGACCCTCCCTGCCGTCACATTATTCAACCAGTTTTGCGGGCGTGCGCCGCTGCGCGGCTAGCCCGCGTGTTCCTCGGCGGGGTTGGTCTGATTGTTCTGGTTGGACTTCTTACTTTGGCTCAAAGAAAAACGGGAGATGCCTTGTGCATCCCCCGTTTTTGTTGCGGTTAGTCTAGGTCAATAAACTTGGTACTTATGACATGGCCGTCTTTGACGAGCATTCTGGCCATGGTGGGGCCTCGGCTGCCCCTTGGGTAGCTGGCGCTGCCCGGGTTGAGAACCAAGCAGCGGCCTACTTGGGCTTCTTTGGTTACGTGGGTGTGGCCGTTGATGGCTACGTCTACGGATCCCACCGGAAGGTCTTCGCGGTAGTGGGCTACGGCGAATTTGAGGCCTTCGTAGGTAAAGAGCGCAAGACGGTCTACATCGGGGCCGTAGTCGCGGTAGTAATCGTTGTTGCCCAATACGGCCCGCACGGGGGCGATGGTGCATAGGTGCTCGTAGTCCATCTCTGACGTAAGGTCGCCGGCGTGGATGATCAGGTCTGCGCCCTCAAGCTCATCCAAGAGCGCAGGCGATAAATAGCCGTGGGTGTCCGAGATGATGTCGATGCGCTTGGCGCTTGCGCTGTTCATGGGATCCCTTCCGCAAAAAACGATTCGGCAGATACATACAAAAAAGGCCCCACGGCCCCGCAGACGATGGGTCTACAGGGCTGCGGGGCCAGTGTGCTAGAGACTCAGAGCCTTCTTGAGCGGCACGACGCGGCGGCGAGAAACCGGCACGCGTTCGTCGACGCCCGTAATGCCCAGCTGGATGGCGCCCGAGGGCACCGTCTCAACGTCCGTGACGCACGCTAGGTTGACGATATAGCGGCGGTGAACACGGAAGAAGCCAAAGTCGCAGAGCTTGGCCTCAAACTGCGCCAGCGAGGTCGTCGACAAAAAGCGATCATCGACGGTATAGATGCAGGAGTAATCGTCCTTTGCCATGATAAAGCGGATGTCATCCACGGGAATGAGCACCTTGCGGCCGCCCTTTTCCACCGGGATACGCTCGATGGTCACTTTGCTGTCCGTAACCGGCTTGGCGCGTTGCATGACCTTCTCGATCGCGCGATCCAAGCGAGCTTCCTCGACAGGCTTCATCAGATAATCGACGGCATCGACGTCGAATGCCTCGACCGCATGGTCGCTATACGCAGTCACAAACACGATCGCCGGCGGATTTTTGAGCTTATGCAGCGCCTCGGCAAGTTGCAGGCCCGAGGCACCGGGCATCGAGATATCGAGAAACACGACATCCACGCGACTTTCCATAAGCATCTCGATGGCGGAGCGGACGCTCGACGCCTCCGTGATCGTGCCGATCTTGCCCGTTTGCTCGAGCAGGAAGCGAAGCTCCGAGCGAGCCGGCGCCTCATCATCCACAATCATCGCACGCAGCATAGGGATAAAACCTTTCGTCAACTAACTACGCCGGGCGTCCGTCGCATGACGTTGAGCCCGTAGCTTTTTATTTTACTCTTGAATGTCAAAGATGCTCTCTGACAAATCAAGATGCAGGAGCACCTTCGTGCCCTTGCCCGGCGCCGATTCGACACGCGTATAGGAGTGCGGCCCAAAAAAGCGATGGATGCGCTCCGAAATATTGTGCATGGCCACACCGGCGCCGCCACCCTGAGGAGAGCTGGCGTCGGGACGGGCAGAGCGCTCGTCAAACAGTCTGGCGGCGGTACCCTCATCCATGCCCACGCCATTATCGGCCACGGCAATCAAGATTGCATCCTCGCCGTCTTGGTGAACGGTCACGTCGATCCTCAGGGCGTCGTCATCGCCCATACCATGACGCACGGCGTTCTCGACAATCGGCTGGATCACGAACGCCGGCACCAGCGTATCTTCCACGTCCTCGGACACATCGAACGTCGCAAGCACGCGGTCCTCGCCAAAGCGGGCCTTCTCAAAGGTAAGGTAGCGCTTGGTCTGTGCGACCTCGCGCGAGACCGGAATAAGCGATCCCGAGTTGTCGAGCGTGGCGCGATAGAACGATGAGAACTCACGAAGCAGTTCGCGGGCCCGCAGCGGGTCGGTGCGCGTAAACGATGCAATGGTGTTCAGCGTGTTGAACAGGAAGTGCGGGTTAATCTGCGCCTGCAGCGCACGCACCTCGGCGCGCGCTGTGAGTTCCTTTTGCACCTCGAGCTCGTGGATGGCGAGCTGCGTGGACAAGATCTCGGCAAAGCCCGAGGCAAGCGCGTACTGGGTACGGTCGACGGCGCGCGGGGTCTTGTAGTAGAACTTGAGCGTGCCGACGGTACGATCGCCCACCTTGATGGGGGCGATAATGCCGGCGGGGACTTGGTTGTGCGAGCCGTCCGAGCCCACGACATCCACCATACGGTTGAACGATTGCACGATGCCATGTTCGATAACGTAGCGTGTGGCAAGCGTGTGGATGGGAGTATCGGGCAGCAGTTTTTCCTCAAACTCGCCCGCGCAGGCAAGCACGTTGTCCTCGTCGGTGATGGCCACCGTCATGGCGCGCGTCTCGGGCAAAATGCGCCGGCACACCAAACGCGCCGACTCCTGCGTCAGACCGCCCTTAATGTCCTCGAGCATGGCCGAGGCCACCGAGAGCGTCTCCTCGGTGTACTGGGAGCGCACCGAATCGGGATTGAGCGTCAAAAAGATAAAGATGCACAGAAAGATGCACAGCAGCGCGCAGGCAATCACCGTGGCGATCGGCTCGATACCGGTCACCAAGGCAAAAATAAAGTACACCAGCACGCAAATGGCGCATGCAACGGCAATGATGCGAAAGATTGATATTGAACTATCGCGCTGGGCGCGGCGGTCGATCATTCGGCCCCCTCCAGGATACTGATCAGTTGTGCGTCACGCCAAAGCCCGTCCATGATCTTGGGCCAAAAGCTCTGGAAACGCAGGTAGCTTGCAGCGTTTTGGCGCGCATAGGCCTTTGCCTCGCCGATACCATGGCGCCAAATGCGCAGGTAGCCCTCATGCTCGCGGGTAAACACGCTGCGGACCATAGCGGTCTTGCGCACGCGGTCGTCGAGCTCGCGCGAAATCCACGGGCCCGGGTAGGGCATGAGCGATGCCGCCGTAACGGGGATGAGCTCCTTTTGATGCGCGGCGAACGTCAACTTGGCCCGTTCGTAGTACCAACGGTATACATCCTGCATAAAGCGCGGTGAGCGCTTTTCGGACTCCGGAGGCAGATGGCGCACGGTCCACTCGTTATCAAACCACACGTCGTAGCCAAACATACGCATGTTAAAGAGGTAATCCAAGTCCTCGCCGCGGGTGATAAACGGGTCAAAGGCCACACGCGTAAAGGCGCGGGCGTGCAGGGCCATCAGGCCGCCGCACACGTAGTTGGAGCGCGAGATGCGGGTGCCCGAGAGCGCCTTTTTCATCCAACGGTTGAACTCGATGCGCTTGGTCCACCAACGATGGCAGATGCCCGCCTTGTCCGTGGGAGCCAGCGGCGAGCCGTCGCGATCGTAGAAATAGCCGCTCTTGACCAAGATCGGCAAGCCCTGACGCGTCTGCTGCCCCAACGCATAGGTCGCGCGCTTCATAAAGTCGGCGTCGATGACAGTCTCATCGTCATCCAAAAAGATAACCGCGTCATGCCCCAGCACAGCGGCACAGGCTAGCCCCATGTTGCGGATGGCACCGTAGCCTCGCAGGCTCACGCACTCGCCCGAACCCTTGGGCGCGATCTGAGCAACCCGGTCTGCGATGCGCGAGGCCTGGGTGTTGGTGACAACGGTGACCTTGAGCGTGGGATGCGCATTAACGATTTCGTGCACGCGATGGGATACGTCGGGCGTGACAGAAACCGGACAGACCACCAAGAGAATGATGCGCGGAATGTCGCGCACCTGTTCGAGTGAAGTCAGGCAGCGATCGAGTTCCGGGTTGGCGGCGTTGAGCGACGTCGAGTGATCGTAGGTGCCGGGAGCGTTTGCTTGGGTATCATCGCCCGCCCAATATGTTGGGATCACAACCGTGGCGTTCATACCTTTACCCTCCTTGCAACACAAAAACGGGGCGCCGCCAAACACAGGCGACGCCCCGCGACCTAGCTGATTCCATCATACCCACTTGGGCTAAACATTGCTCGGAAGTCAGAATGATTTATGCGGCTACTTCCAAAAGAGTACTGTAGATAGGCACAATTGCTGTACTGAGCCCGGTTGCCTTACGCTGCCGCCTGAGTCATGCGGGACAGGCGGACCAGCAGCATAAAGCCAACAACCAGCAGCACGCCAATGGAAAGGACGCCCAGCGACGGGTTGCCGGTCAGCGAGGTGACGACCGACACTAGAAAGGTGCCCATGACGCTTGCATAACGACCAAAGATGTCAAAGAAGCCGTAGTACTCGTTGGATTTTTCTTTAGGGATAATGCGGCCAAAGTAGCTACGGCTGAGCGCTTGCACGCCGCCCTGGAACAGGCCGACCATAATGGCAAGCACCCAGAACTCAAAGGCGGTCTTTAGGAAGAACGCGGCGAACAGCACAATGCCCATGTAGGCGGCGACCGCCACCAGAATCATGTTGAGCGTGCCCACGCGTCCGGCGAGCTTGCCGTAGATGATGGCGGACGGAAAGGCCACAAACTGCGTGACGAGCAGCGCCAGCACCAGCTGGGTCGAATCGATACCCAGAGCCGAGCCGTAGCTGGTTGCCATGGAAATGACCGTGTGCACACCGTCGATGTAGAAGAAGAACGCGATCATGTAGACCAGCACGGTCTTGTTGTGGGCGATCTCGCGCATGGTGTGTCCGACCTCGGAGAACACACCGCCCACGATGTGGCCGATGGTGTCCTGGGGACCGCGCTCGCGACCGTACTTTTGCTTATAGGCGCGAATGAGCGGCAGGGTAAAGATGAGCCACCAGGCACCGGTGATGATAAACGACAGACGCGTTGCCAGCATGGTGGGGACGCCGAGAGCGGGGCCACCCATGATAAGCGCCAGGCAGATGATGAACGGCACGGTGGAACCGATGTAGCCCCAGGCATAGCCCGAACTGGACACGGCGTCCATGCGCTCGTCGGTGGTAATGTCGGGCAGCATGGCGTCGTAGAACGTCATAGAAGAGTTAAGGCCGATGGTGCACAGCACGTACACGGTCAAAAATGCCATGGCGGACATTGGGATAGCCTGCGCCAGGCAAAGGACCAGGCCCGTGAGGAAGAAGCCCAAGAAGAACTTGATCTTGTTGCCAGCGTAATCGGCAAGCGCGCCCAGAATGGGCATGAGCATGGCAATGACTAGCGAGGCAATCGTCTGAGCGTTGCCCCAAGCGACCACCAGGTCTGCCGAGGAAGCACCGGTATTGATGGCGTTAAAGTAGATGGGCACCACCGAGGTATTGAGCAGCACGAGGGCCGAGTTGCCCACATCGTACATAACCCAGTTACGCTCGAGCTTGGTGTATTTCATGGACAGGGCCCCTTCGTATTCGCCCGATATGCAGTTAGTTCATCGTACCCCAATTGTCCAGAGGCGCCGGTAAGGATTCGGCAAAGGGGCACGCACGAGCCCTACTCCTCGCGGTCGAACTCTTCGTCGGCACCGAGCACGCGACCGCTGTAATTGACGTGGTTGGTCACGGCTTCCATATCGCCGGTCTCGATAAAGCGGGCGACCGTGCACTCGTAATCGACCAGCGCGCGGTCAAAGACCTCGGGGAAACTCTCGGTCGAGACTTCATCAGTAAAGGGGTTCTTCCATGCCAAGTGGCCCAGGTTGCCGGTACGCTCGGGCAGCTCGGTCGTCACGCGGTGCGCAAGGCCGTCGAGCAGCGAATAATCGTGCACCAAGCCCTCGAGCAGGGCAATCGCGCGCGTCTTGGCCGAACCGGCCGGCTCGATAGTACGGTAGAGCAGCTGCATGTCGGCTACGGCGCCGGCGTACTCCCCCGCCGGGATGTCGATACCGTACACGCGCCCGGCGACGTAGCTCATCAGCACGCCGGCAACGCGATTGATGCGGTCGGTAGTGACGATCTCGCCCGCCGGCGGATAATCCTCGACCGTGGCCCCGTCACGTTTAAGCTGCAGCATCAGCACGTCCAGGTCGCTTTCGAGCACGGCGTGAACTTGACTGCCCGAAGCCTCGAGCTCGGGGTCGGACTCAACAATGCCAAACTGCTGCTCGTAGACAAAGGGATGGGCATTGCGGTCGAGCACATAGTGCGACAGCAGGCCCAGCGCAAACGCGCGACCCAGATTGGCATCGCGCGGCTGCAGGTGCGACACGCCATCGCGCAGGCACGAGAACTGGCGCGACATGTGCGAGCGGTGCATGACCTGAGCCAGCAGCGCGCAGTCGGAAACACGCGGTGTCAGAATGTGAAAGAAAAACGGGTCGGGGCCTTGGTTGCCCAAGATAAAGGCAATGCGCTCTTCATCGGACGTGATGACGCCCTGCGGAAGACGGTCGATGCTTTCCTCGCCAAACAGATGATGGGTGATAAGCGCGGGCATAATGATCCTTTCGATTTCATTCGATGCCACCCATTATGCCCACCGCGCGCCCATACCAAACCTGCGATGGTAAACGACGGCACGCAAGCCTCTTACGCAAGCCCCAGGTGCGACTTGACCTCGGCGGCACGACGACGGGACACCGGCACCGTCGAGCTCACGCGGTCGAGCCTGAGCTCCATCAACCCCGTGGAGCCAATCTCAACATTGTGCACGTCTTCCAAATTGACCAGATAGCTGCGATGGACGCGGATAAAGCCCTCGGAGCCCAAGCGACGTTCGAGCGAAGAGATCGACTCATTAATCAGATATGTTCCCTCGGCGCAGACGGCGTTGCAAAAATCGGCACGCGCCTCAAAGTAGCAGACATCCGCCACGGGGATGAACACCTTTTTACCCCCGCGGTCCACCGTCAGGCGAAGGGGCTGGCGCGGGGTATGGACAGCGCGGCGAACACCCAGGGCGGTTTCGATCTTGTCGAGCGCCTTTGACAGGCGGGCATCCTCGACCGGCTTGACGACATAGTCGACAGCATCGAGGTTATACGCGTCGGCCGCGAACTCTGCAAACGCCGTCACAAACACCACCACCGGCGGCGTCTTTAGGTTTTGCAGGGTCTCGGCTAGCTCAATTCCCGAGCGGCCGGGCATCGTGATATCCAAAAACAGCACGTCGGGCTTGTTCGACAGAATCGACTCCACGGCCTCGGTGACATTGCCCGCCTCGGCAATCTGTCCCACACGTGCATCCTTTTCCAGCAGATAACGTAGCTCAGCCCTAATAGGAGGCTCGTCATCAACCACCAAGATGTTCCATCCCTCGGACATATGCGCTTCCCCTCTTTTTTCTCTCAATCCAACCGCGCGCTACACCTTCATCGGCGCCGGCTCATGCGGCTCGCCGTTCAGCTCGACGATGACCTGCGTCCCCACGCCCTCCTGGGACTTCACGCGCATGCCAGAATCTTCCCCGTAAAAGAAATGGATGCGCTGAAGCACGTTGAAGAGCGCCAGGCCGCAGCCTCGCTTGATGGAGCCGTCGGCGGTAATGCTCTCGGGCTCCTCTCGGCGATGCTGCTCAAACAGGTGCGCGCAGACTTCTTCGCTCATACCGATGCCGTCATCTTCGACGATGATCTCCAGACCGTCATCGGTCTCAAAAGCCCCAACACGAATAGAAAGCGGCTCGGTCTCGCGCTGGGCATGCTTGATGCAGTTTTCGAGCAGCGGCTGTAAGATAAACGGCGGCACCATGCTGTCGCGCACCTCAAAGTCGATGTCGACCGAAACGCGCAGACGGCCGTCGCCATACCGGGCCTGCATAAGATTGATATAACGAGTGCCCTGTTCCACCTCATGCTCGAGCGTGGTGAGCGTATCGGAGTCAGAAAGCGTCTGACGATAGTAATTGGAAAAGTCGATCAGCAGCGATCGCGCCTTGTCGGGCTCGGTTCGCACGAGCGACACGATCGTGCTGATGGTATTGAACAGAAAATGCGGGTCGACCTGCGACTGCAGGGCGCGCAGCTCCACGCGGGCCGTAAGCTCGTCCTGGCGCTCGAGCTCAAAGCTGGCGAGCTGCGTGGAAATGAGATCGGCAAAGCCCGAGGCTAACGCCGTCTGGCGCATATCGATGCTGCTCAGGCGGGGATAGTACAGCTCGAGCGTACCCACGCAATGCCCGCGCACGGTAAGCGGTGCGACAATACCGGCGCGCAGGCGGGGAAAATAGCCACCCGTCTCATTGGAGGTGTCACGCGAAAACACGCTCTGCTCGCCCGTCTCAATCACACTGAGCGTGGTCTCGAGCACGACCGGGGTGCCGGCGGGACACTTTGTCGAATCCTCGCCCCAACTTGCCAACACCTGCTTGCCGTCGGTGAAGCAGATGGCCGAGGCGATAGTTTCGGACAGAATGATTTTGGAGGCGCCCAGGGCAGCTTCGGGCGTAAGGCCACGCGACGTGTAGGCGAATATTTTTGATGCGATGGCGAGTGTACGGTCGGTTGCGCTCGATGTGAGGTCGTCGGGGACCACAAAGACATACGAGAAAAAGAAGCACAGCATGACCAGGCCGGCAATAACGACAACGCCCGGAACGGGATTGGGATTATCGGTTAAATCCCAGATAAGCAACAGGATAAGCGCCGGAACGACTTGGAGTACAAACGGTTTGTGGATTCGCTGAAAGCGTCCGTGCT
>URUC01000085.1 GCA_900550965.1 uncultured Collinsella sp.
GTCTATGCGCTCAACGGGGAGAAAGGCGATGTCGAACCTGCGTACATGGCTTCGACGGTTAAAGACCGGTACAAAGCCTTCTCTGGAGACACGTTTTACGTAGCAGAGTACGACACGACCTACCGTCAGCTTCGCTACAACAAGAGATACGAATATCTAGGCCCAGAAGTAATCAGCTATACGTCGGGTTGGTACCGCTCCAGCTATGGACACATAACCCAGTTCAAGTGTAACTACCGCGTGTACAACTAAAGCAACCGGCTGGGACGAGGGGCGACGCAAAAGCGTCGCCCCTCGTTTTTAACCATGTCAACTGAACCTAGTTCAGTTTGGTTGATTTCCGATCTCAGCCGAACACATTGAGCGGAAAGGCCGTTCCCGCAGTCAGTCGAACGTCCCCGGGGCCCTTCTCAGGCCCCGGGGACGGCATTTTCCCAGTTGAAGGAACGGTGGAGATGTGTTTCGATGGGTCAGATTCGTGTCGTTCCGAAAAGACCGTGAACCTTTTGTGGGACACGCGGCGCCGTGGTACCATAGCCGAGTTTGTTGTCTTGGTCGGAAACCAAGACGCCTTATGCGCTGATCGGTAACCAGCGCCTGACCAATAAGGAGTCCTACCATGAAGCAGGGTATCCATCCCCAGTATGTCGAGTGCACGGTGACGTGCTCCTGCGGCAACACCTTCAAGACGCACGCTACCGTGTCCGAGATGAAGGTCGAGCTTTGCAACGAGTGCCACCCGTTCTACACCGGCCAGCAGAAGTTCGTCGACACCGGTGGACGCGTCCAGCGCTTCGCCGACAAGTTCGGTGGCGCCGCTGCCGCCCAGCTCAAGAAGGCTGAGGAGGCCAAGGCTGCCAAGGCCGCCAAGGCTGCTGAGGCCGAGGCCGCTCGCAAGGCCGCCGCTGAGGCTAAGGCTGCCGAGAAGGCTAAGCGTGCTGCTAAGTTCGCCGAGGAGGCTGCCAAGCAGGCCGCCGAGGCTCCCGCAGAGGCTCCCGTCGAGGAGGCCGCTGCCGAGGCCGAGACCACCGAGGCTGCTGAGTAAATAGCTCGCCGCGGAATCGCTCGCATTCATGGCATAAGGGCCGTGCATCCATTTGGGTGCGCGGCCCTTTTCTTTTTATTGGTGCAAGCTAGCTCGTCCCCATTGCACCAGATTGGTGCGGAGGGGACAGGTTGGTTTGCACCAAATGGCAGAGAGACGGCGTTTTCCCAGATAAAAGCTGCCAAAATAAACCAGTCCCTTTTTGGCAGGTTGGTCGTAGTTATTACGTGGCGGTTGAGGTCGACCGCATAGGGTGCGTCCTGTTTGGCTAAAGTACAACTATCTGTGTTTAACTCGCTCGGAGCTGCATGGCACGGGCGATGGCCAAAAAGGAAACAACATGGGATTCATGTCAAAGCTGCTGTCCTTTGGATCCGATAAGGACCTTAAGCGCTACTACAAGATCGTCGACCAGATCAACGGTCTTGAGCCCCAGTTTGAGAAGATGACCGAGGAGGAGCTCCGCGCCCAGACCGATAAGTTCCGTGAGCGCTACGCCAACGGCGAGTCGCTCGACGATATGCTCCCCGAGGCCTTTGCCACCGTGCGTGAGGCTTCCAAGCGCACCATGGGTATGCGCCACTTTGACGTGCAGCTCATTGGCGCCATGGCACTGCACGAGGGCCACATCGCCGAGATGAAGACCGGCGAAGGTAAGACCCTCGTCTCCACGTTGGCTGGCTATCTCAACGCTATTGCCGGCAAGGGCGTGCACGTCGTTACTGTCAATGATTACCTTGCCAAGCGCGACTCCGAGTGGATGGGCCGCATCTATAAGTACCTGGGCATGACCGTCGGTCTGCTCCAGAACAACATGCCGCTCGAGCTCAAGCGCCCGGCCTACCAGGCCGACGTCACCTACGGCACCAACTCCGAGTTCGGCTTTGATTACCTGCGCGACAACATGGTTACCCGTCCCGAGCAGCGCGTGCAGCGCGGCCACAACTACGCCATCGTCGACGAGGTTGACTCCATCCTGATCGATGAGGCTCGCACCCCGCTGATCATCTCGGGCGCTGGCACCAAGTCCGCCAGTACCTACAAGGACTTCGCGCGTGCCGTGCGTGGCCTTGAGCGCGGCGAGGACGTGTCGCACGACATGCTTACCGCCACCGAGGACGTTGAACCCACGGGCGACTACGTCATGGACGAGGCCAAGCACACCATCGCTGCCACCGAGCGCGGTCTTAAGAAGATCGAGCGCCGCCTGGGTATCGATGACATCTATGCCGATCTCTCCGGCCAGCTGGTCAACCACCTGCAGCAGGCGCTGAAGGCCCAGTACATGTTCCACCGCGACAAGCAGTATGTGGTCACCAACGGCGAGGTCAAGATCGTCGACGAGTTCACCGGCCGCATTATGGAAGGCCGCCGTTACTCCGAGGGCCTGCACCAGGCCATCGAGGCCAAAGAGGGCGTGCTCGTGCGCGAGGAGAACCAGACGCTGGCGACCATCACCCTGCAGAACTACTTCCGCCTGTATGACAAGCTCTCCGGTATGACCGGTACGGCACTCACCGAGGACGCCGAGTTCCGCGAGATCTACAAGCTGCCCGTCGAGGTCATCCCCTCCAACAAGCCCGTGCAGCGCGTGGACCACGAGGACCTGGTCTACCGCACCATTCAGGCTAAGTACAACGCCGTTGCCGACGACGTTGAGCGTCGTCACGCTAAGGGCCAGCCGGTCCTGGTGGGTACCGTCTCCATCGAGAGCTCCGAGAAGCTGTCCGCCGCCCTCACGAAGCGCGGTATCGCGCACGAGGTCCTCAACGCCAAGCACCACGAGCGCGAGGCCCATATCGTTGCCCAGGCTGGTCGCTATGGCGCCGTGACCATCGCTACCAACATGGCCGGCCGCGGTACCGACATCTTGCTGGGCGGTAACCCCGACGAGCTGGTGCGCGAGCGCCTGGAGTACGAGGGCCTGACCATGGAGGACGTAACGCCCGAGCAGCTTGAGCAGTTTAACGCCGAGGCCAAGGAGACTTGCAAGGCCGAGCGCGAGCGCGTTCTTGCCGCCGGCGGCCTGACCGTTATCGGCACCGAGCGCCATGAGTCCCGCCGTATCGACAACCAGCTGCGCGGCCGTTCCGGCCGTCAGGGCGATCCGGGCGAGACCCAGTTCTACCTGTCGCTCGAGGACGATCTGATGCGTCTGTTTGGCGGCGACAAGATGGACCGCGTCTCCAAGATGATGGTCACGGCTGACATGGGCGACGATATGCCCATCCAGCACAAGATCATCTCCAAGGCTGTCGAGAGCGCCCAGCACAAGGTCGAGAGCATCAACTTCTCCATGCGTAAGAGCGTTCTTGAGTACGACGACGTCATGAACAAGCAGCGCCAGGTCATCTACGCCGAGCGCAATAAGATTCTGGACGGCAAGGATCTGACCGACCACATCACCGAGGTCATGCACGATACCGTGTACCGCTGCGTGCAGGAGTTCTGCACCAAGGACAGTCACGATGGCGAGCGCGACCTGGAGGGCCTGCGCAAGTGGGTTGTAGAGCTCACCGGCCACATCGATACGCCGAAGTTCCCCGACGAGGATTATGAGGCTCTGGCTGCCGATGTCCTGGCTTACGTAGAGAAGTGCTACAACATGAAGGCCGAGCGCTTGGGCGAGGACCTGATGCGCGAGCTCAACACCCAGGTCATGCTGCGCGTCATCGATACCCGCTGGATGAACTACCTGCAGGAGATGGACTACCTCAAGACCGGCATCGGCCTGCGCGGCTTTGGCCAGCGCGACCCGCTGGTCGAGTACAAGACCGAGGCCTACGGCGCGTTCCAGATACTCGTCGACACCATGTACGAGGATTACCTGCGCACGGTTCTGCGCATCGAGATCAAGGCTGCCCCGCGTGCCGTGGAGCACAAGGAGGAGCCCGCGCTCGAGGGTGCGCACTTCTCCGGTCCTGCCGAGGTCGATGGTGACAACGGCGACTCGGTGCTGCGCAAGCAGGCGCAGGTGCAGGCCCGCACGGCTGTCCAGGGTGGTCCGGCTGCCGTCAACAACGGTGGCAAGGTGACCACCTATCGCAAGTCCGAGAGCGACGATCCGTACGTCAACGTGGGCCGCAACGACCCGTGCCCCTGCGGTAGCGGCAAGAAGTTTAAGTACTGCCACGGCAGGAATCGTTAATGGCTGAGGCTTTAGAGGTAACGCCCGCCGAGCTGGACGCGTTTGCGGACCGGCTCGGTGAGGTCGAGTCGTATCTCCACTTGGACGAAAAGCGCACGCGCGTGACCGAGCTCGAGGCCAAAAGCGTGGCCCCCGGCTTTTGGGATGACGCCGACGCCGCCCGTGCCGCCATGGAGGAAATCGCGCGCACCAAGGAAGATATCGCTGCCGTGGACAACGCGCGCGGCGAGCTATCTGACGCCCGCGCGGCGCTGGAGCTTGCCGAGGAGATGGGGGATGACCCCGACGCCGCCGCCCTTCGTGAGGAGGCTACAGCCACGGCTGAGCGCCTGGCACGTGTCATCGATGAGCTTGAGCTTTCGAGCTGGTTTACCGGTGAGTTCGATCACGGCGATGCCATTGTGACCATCAAGCCCGGACAGGGTGGTCTGGAGGCCCAGGACTGGACCTTCATGCTCTTTAAGATGTACATGAAGTACTGCCAGCGTCGCGGCTGGAAGGTCACCATCAACGACTGTCCCGCAGCCGAGGTCATCGGCATCGACCGCGCGACCTTTACCGTCGAGGGCAAGGACGCATTTGGCATGCTGCGCGCCGAGGCCGGCGTCCACCGCTTGGTTCGCATTAGCCCCACCGACGACAAGAAGCGCCGCCAGACCACGTTTGCCGGCGTCGAGGTCATCCCCGTGCTACCCGATGATATCGACATCGAAATCAGTCCCGATGACATCCGCGTGGACGTGTACCACGCGAGCGGCCCGGGCGGTCAGGGCGTTAACACCACCGACTCCGCCGTGCGCGTGACGCATTTCCCCAGCGGCATTGTGGTTACCTGCCAAAACGAGCGCAGCCAGATCCAGAACAAGGCCGCGTGCATGCAGATCCTCAAGGCTCGCCTGTACGAGATTGAGCTCGAGAAGCGCGCCGAGGCGCTCGATGAGATTCGCGGACCCAAAACCACGATTGGTTTTGGCAACCAGATCCGCAGCTACGTGCTCTACCCGTATCAGATGGTTAAGGACCTACGCACGGGCGTTGAGACCAGCAACGTCGAGGCAGTTCTTGACGATGGCGACCTGGACCCGTTTGTTATTGGCTATCATCGCTGGGCCACCGGCAACGCCGATGCAGAAGGCTCGGAGATCTAAAACATCGGGCGGCTTCAAGCCGATGCTAAGCCCAACGGTTGGACGGGTTTGTATCCGGAATAAACCCTGCGCAGGGGTGGTTTTTGTCCGGCGAATCGGTAGAATCGAATACAGCAAGAAGTTCGAAGCGCATCCGTTTGGGTGCGCTTTTTTGAGGGAGGCAGCATGGCATATCGTCTGGACATTAAGCGCATTCTTTCGATGAACTTCTTTCACGACCTGCCCCAGATTATGTTGGGGTGCGCTCTGGCCGCTATTGCGACCGACCTGTTTTTGATTCCCAACGGCCTTGCTGCCGGTGGCGTTACGGGCCTTGCCACCATTATCCAGGCGGTCGGCGCATCGCGCGGTCTATCGCTTCCCGTTGGTATTCAGACGATCGTGATGAACGCCTTGCTGCTGCTGGTCGTTATGCGCGAGGGCGGCATGTTCTACGTGGTGCAGACGGCGACGGGCTTTGTGCTGCTGGGCTTTTTCACCGACCTGTTCGCTCCGTTTGTGGCGCCGCTGGCACATGCCGATCTGATGCTGCCCGCTATGTGGGGCGGCATCATCACGGGCATCGGTTATGGCATGGTGCTGCGCGCCGGCGCCAACACCGGCGGCTCGGACACGATTGGCCAAATCATCTCGCGTAATACCTCGCTGCCCGTGGGCTCGACCGTCATGGCGATCGATGTTGCCGTATGTGCGCTGTCGGCTCCGGTCTTTTCAATCGAAAATGCACTATATGCAGGCCTTTCGATGGTCATTAGCGGCTACGTGATCGATGCCGTGGTCGATGGTGGCAACAAACGCCGTATGGTACTCATCATCTCGGACGAGTTCCCTGATATCGCTGCCGATATTATGTATGGCCTGGGTCGTGGTTGTACCAAGTTTAAGGCGACTGGCATGTATTCGGGTGCCGAGAAGCCGGTGATCATGGTCATCGTGAGCCGTCGAGAGCTCAATACCCTCAAGACGATCGTGCGCGAGCGCGATCCTCACGCCATTGTGACGGTCGCTGACGTTACGGAAGCCTTCGGCGAGGGATTCAAGGACATTAGCGCGTAGGGGCGACCGCGTTCCATCCAAAAGACGTTCACATTGATAAACCGTTTCATCAGCGGTTCTGCCTGCTAAATTGTTCAAATAATGATAAAAACTCTGGTAAAGCCATCAGTTTCCAGCATAATGAATGACGTACGTGCATTGCGGCTGTGTTGGGATTACCTTCGGTGCCGTGCGCATCTTGTCTAAAGAGGATGAAAGGAAGGCACAATGAGCGACGAAGAGCTCAAAAAGGTTGCCAATGAGGTAAGGAAGGGCATCGTCACCGGCGTGCACGCTGCCAAGTCCGGCCATCCGGGCGGTTCGCTCGGTGCTGCCGACATCATGACCTATCTGTACTTTGAGGAAATGAACGTCGACCCGTCCGATCCCCGCAAGGCCGATCGCGACCGTTTTGTGCTCTCCAAGGGCCATTGCGCTCCGGGCCTGTACGCCGTGCTCGCCGAGCGCGGGTTCTTCCCCAAAGAGGACCTCAAGACGCTGCGCCATATCGGCAGCCACCTGCAGGGTCACCCCAACATGAACGACACCCCGGGCGTCGACATGTCCACCGGCTCGCTCGGCCAGGGCATTTCCGCCGCCGTGGGCATGGCCGTTGCCGCCAAGCACTGGGGCGATACTTATCGCACGTACGCCCTGCTGGGTGATGGCGAGAGCGAGGAGGGCCAGGTCTGGGAGGCCGCCATGTTTGCCGGCAACCAGCAGCTCGATAACCTCTGCGTGATCGTCGACCACAACGGCCTTCAGATTGACGGTCCCGTCGAGGAGGTCAACGACCCCATGCCGCTCGCCGACAAGTTCCGCGCGTTCAAGTTCCACGTGGTTGAGCTCGCCGACGGCAACGACTTCGACCAGATCCGCGCCGCCTTTGCCGAGGCTCGCGCCACCAAGGGGCAGCCGACCGCCATTATCGCCGAGACCACAAAGGGCAAGGGCGTGTCCTTTATGGAGAACCAGGTTGGTTGGCACGGCAAGGCCCCCAACGATGAACAGTTTGAGCAGGCCATGGCAGAGCTCACGGCCGCCGGAGAGGAGCTCTAGGATGGCAGACGTCAAGAAAATCGCCACGCGTGTAAGCTACGGCGAGGCCCTCGTCGAGCTCGCCAACGAGCACGATGACTTTGTGGTCCTCGACGCCGACCTGGCCGCCGCCACGCAGACCGGTAAGTTTAAGGCCGCTTGCCCCGACCGCTTCTTCGACGTGGGTATCGCCGAGAGCAACCTGATGGGCGTCGCCGCCGGTATCGCGACCACTGGTCGTGTTGCCTTCGCGAGTACCTTTGCCATGTTCGCTGCCGGTCGCGCCTTTGAGCAGGTCCGCAACTCCATCGGCTACCCGCACCTCAACGTTAAGATCGGTGCCACGCACGCCGGCATCTCGGTGGGCGAGGACGGCGCCACGCACCAGTGCTGCGAGGATATCGCCCTCATGCGCGTCATCCCCGGCATGACCGTAATTGTTCCCGCCGACGACGTGGAGGCCCGCGCCGTGACGCGCGCCGCCTACGAGTGCGACGGTCCGGTGTACATGCGCTTCGCCCGTTTGGCCTCGCCGGTTATCAACGACCCCGAGACCTACAAGTTCGAGTTGGGTAAGGGCATTGTCATGCGCGAGGGCGCCGATGCGACCATCATCGCCTGCGGCCTGATGGTCGGCGAGGCTCTCGAGGCCGCCGAGCAGCTCGCTGCCGAGGGCATCGACGCCGAGGTCATCAACATGCACACCATCAAGCCCATCGATGCCGACCTGATCGTCAAGAGCGCCACCAAGACCGGCCACGTCGTGACCGTCGAGGAGCACTCTGTGATCGGTGGCCTGGGCAGCGCCGTTGCCGACGTCCTGTGTGAGCAGTGCCCGACGCCGCTCAAGAAGATTGGCGTCAACGACACCTTCGGCGAGTCCGGCCCGGGTGCCGAGCTCCTGCACAAGTACGGCCTGGACGCCGCCAACATCGTGGCGACCACCAAGGAGTTCTTGGCATAAGGCAAGACGAGGCAAAGTATCGTCTCAACAACCACATCCAAGCCAGAACAGGGGTATCCCCAAAGAGGGCGCCCCTGTTTTTGTTGAATTTAAATTAGAGTCCTGCCAAGCAAAGGTCCCATGGGGAAACGGGCCCATCCCAACAAAGTGCAATTCAGAC
>URUC01000086.1 GCA_900550965.1 uncultured Collinsella sp.
CGAAGGCGAAATCAGCCTGCGGATACAGGCGCTTGATGGCCTGCGCCATGATGTGCGCGGCGGAGTGGCGGATGACGTGCGTGACCTCGTCCTGCGGAAGCTCGGCCACCGAACCGTCATTGTAGAGTGCCTTCATGGGTATGTTTTCTCCTCTCGGATGCCTGATGCAAGTGCGTGCGATGCGCTCGGCGTTTTGACTTGCATCATTATAGGCAGGTTGCCTTGGTATACAAGCGCCCGCCGCACCTTAATGGCACGGCGGGCGATTTTCTACGCATGCTTCATCGTGTGGGGCGGGGCGTGGGGCGCGCGTGGCTTGCGCGGGACGCGCGGTGCCCGTGGCTTGCGGCCGGCCCGGCGATGGATGCGTTACTGGATGCGAGTTCGGCAGTAGGGGCAGACCTTCCAGTGCGCATCGAGCGGACGATGGCAGCTGGGGCAGACGTTGCGAACCTGAGTGTCGCACACCGGGCAGACGACAAAGTCCTTCTCGATGGGGGCGCCGCACTGCGGGCAGGTGCCGTACTGGGCAAGCTGGCGCTCGCGCAGGGCCATATCCAGCCCCTGCTCCTCGCGGTCGGACGCGTAGGAGTGCGGGCGCAGGACCAGGTAGGCGATGAGGCCTACAAACGGGATGAGGGCAATGATGCCCCATGCCACGTAGGCGCTGGCGCCGCGGCGGCGAGCGTCGATGAACACATAGACGACCGACAGCACATACAGGGCGATGATAAAGCCAACGAAGGCATAGACGACGCCCATAAGCTGCGGCGACATGAGCTCGGAGATGTACTTGGACATTACGGGTACCTTTCGGATTATTTACAGTCCAGTCAAGTTTACCACGGGGTTTGTTTATATGGGACCACGGCTAGGGGCGGGGCTGGCGCGGACACAAACATCTCAATCTGTAACAGTTAGGAGCGGAATCTGGGTCTAGATGTTACAGATTTAGACACAGGGGTCCCTCCCCGACTTCAATCTCGATCTGTAACATCTTGGGCCCCAAAGCCCCTCTTACTGTTACAGATCGAGACATTCAAAATCCGCCTGAAAGTTTGTCTCGATCTGTAACATCTAGAACCCAAATCATCAGCTAACTGTTACAGAACGAGACATACGAATAACCCGACGGGCTAACGTCTTGATCTGTAACACGTAGGACCGCAATTCCCCTCCTACTGTTACAGATCGAGACGAACGTGCGCCTGTGGTCTCAACATCTCAATCTGTAACATGTAACGGCGACGACCGCGAGGTTGGGTGGGAAGATCTCGTGGTCTAACGTGGCCGGCATCCGTGCTGGGCGGTCCTCGTCTGCCGTTGGCGGGTGTTGCGGGGCTGTTCGCCGCATTGCCGCCGCGCTGTGGATGTATAGACCGTAGGATAGTCTTATTGACAGCCTGTCAACTCGTCTGGGAGGCACTGTGAGCGAAACGTTTGATATCGCGATTGTCGGCGCGGGCATCACCGGATGCGCCATCGCGCGGCAGCTCGCGCGGTTTGACCTGTCCATATGCGTGGTCGAGGCAGCCAACGATATCGCGCTGGGAGCATCGAAAGCCAACGGCGGCCTGGTGCACGCCGGCTACGATCCGACACCGGGCACGGTTAAGGCGCAGGTCAACGCCCGTGGCTGCGAGTTGTACGGTGCGTGGGCGCAGGAGCTGGGCTTTCTGTTCTGCCGCACCGGGTCGATGGTGCTGGGTTTTAACGACGAGGACCGCGCGCGCCTGGAGCAGCTACGGTGCAACGGCCATGCCAACGGCGTGCCCGAGCTGTCGATCATCGGACCCGAGCGCATCCACGAGCTGGAGCCGCGCGCCAGTGCCGATGCAACGTGCGCGTTGTGGTGCCCATCGACTGGGTTTGTCGACCCGTTTGAGGTTGCCATCGCCGCGCTGGAGAACGCCGTGGCCAACGGGGTGACGTTTATGCGCTCCGCACCGGTGGAGGCGATTGAAATCGCGGGCTCGGGCGACGACGTGCGCTTTACGTTGGCGACGCCCGCCGGAGACGTGCGCTGCCGCTACATGATCAACGCCGCGGGCAACGGCGCCGCGGACATCTCGCATATGGCGGGCGCCGAGGAGTTCCAGATGGTCTGGCGCCAGGGCAACATCGTGGTGCTGGACAAAGAACCGCGCGCGCTGATGCCACTCTACCCCGTTCCCACGCCGGTGTCCAAGGGCGTTATCGTCACGGGTACCGTACGCGGCAACACCGTGATTACCGCGACCGCCGCCGTGCGCGAGCCGGGCGATACACAGACCTACGCGACCGATATCAACGCGCTCCTGACCGGTGCGCGCAAGCTGGTGCCCGATCTGGACACGCGCCGCGTGGTGCGCGCGTTCGCCGGCGGGCGCCCGGTCATTCAGGGTACAAACGACTTTTTTATTGGGCAGTCGGCCGTGGTGCCGGGGCTATTCCAGGCGGCGGGCATCCAGTCGCCGGGCGTGGCGAGCGCACCGGCCATTGCCGAGCGCATGGAGCAGGTACTGCGCAATTCCGGCGTAGCCCTGCGCGAACGTGCCGATTGGGACCCGATTCGCCGCGCGCAGGACGACTTTGACCTCGCGCCGCTTGCGCGCAAGGAAGAACTCATTGAGTCCGATCCCGCGTGGGGGCAGATCGTCTGCCGCTGCGAGACGGTGCCCGAGGCCGAGATTGTAGCCTCGATTCGACGCCGTCCGGGCGCGGTTTCGGTCGAGGGCGTCAAGCGCCGCTGCCGCGCCGGCATGGGTCGGTGTCAAAGTGGCTTTTGCCAAAGCCGCGTGGTGGCGATCCTGGCGCGCGAGTTGGCCTGCGACCCCAGCGAAGTGCTGTTGGAAGATGCTGGATCATGGCTGGTCGAGGGACCACTGAAGGGGGTGCGCTAGAATGGCGACGTTTGATATGCGCAACAAACGCGCAGAGGCCGGAACCATAGCGTCGGTAGCAACGCAGGCCTTCGACGTGGTCGTCATCGGAGGAGGCCCCGCCGGCATGGCTGCAGCGCTGGCCGCGCATAAGGCCGGAGCACGCGTGGCCATCGTGGAGCGCGAACAGCACCTGGGCGGAATCCTCCGCCAGTGCATCCACCCCGGCTTTGGCCTGTCGCACTTTAAACAGGAGCTCACCGGTCCCGAGTACGCGCAGCGCTTTATCGACCAGGTGCACGCAACCGACATTGCGCTGTTCTTGGGCAGCATGGTGCTTGGGATTGATTCAGGCGAGCCTGCAGAAGACACCGAGGTCCATACCGTCACGCTCATGAACCCTGCCGGCATGTTGCAGCTCACCGGGCGCGCGGTCGTCCTTGCCATGGGTTGCCGTGAGCGCACCCGCAGCGAGATCAAGATCCCCGGCAGTCGTCCCGCCGGTGTGTTTACGGCGGGCCTGGCGCAGCGATACATCAATATCGAAAACCTTAAACCCGGCTCGCGCGCCGTCATTTTGGGCTCGGGTGACATCGGGCTGATCATGGCGCGCCGTTGCACGCTCGAGGGGATTTCGGTCGAGGGCGTGTACGAGCTCATGCCGTACGCCAACGGCCTGCGCCGTAACGTCAAGAACTGCCTGGACGACTTTGGCATTCCGCTGCATCTGTCGACCACGGTCACGCGCGTGATTGGACACGATCGCGTGGAGGCTGTCGAGGTGAGCCAAGTCGACGAGCATCTTGCACCCATTCCCGGGACCGAGCGCATCGTTCCGTGCGACACACTGCTGCTTTCGGTGGGGCTGATTCCCGAGAACGAGCTTTCGGTTGCCGCAGGCGTGGAGCTGGACCCACGTACGCGCGGCGCCGTGGTGGACCAGAGCTTGCAGACGGGCGTGCCGGGCATCTTTGCCTGCGGCAACGTGCTGCACGTGCACGACCTGGCCGACAACGTAACGTGTGAGTCCGAGAGAGCTGGCGCAGCTGCGGCGGCGTACGCGCTGGGAACCGGCGCGGGCGCCGTTCCGGACTGCGAGCTCACCGTCTCCCCTGCTGGCATTGCGGGATACGCACTGCCGGGACGCATTACGGCTGCGGCGCTCACCAAGCTGAACTTCCGCGTGCGCCGGCCAGTCGATGCCGCCTGCGTGAGGATCTTGGCCGACGGCGAGAAACTGTTCGCCGGCAAGGTCCGCGCGTTTAAGCCGAGCGTTATGGAAAGCTTCCCACTGCCGGCAAAGGTCATCAAACAAGCGCTCGACCTGGGTGCCAGCGAGATTGTCCTTTCCGTCGATCCCGTTGAGGAGGCGTAGAGTCATGAGCACGAATGTGACCGAGACATTGCAGTTCAACTGCACCACCTGCCCCTCCGAGTGTCTCCTGACCGTGGAGGTCGAGCGCAGCGCAGACGGCGCCGTGGTAGAGGTGCGCTCCGTAACCGGCAACAGCTGCCCGCGTGGCGATAAGTTTGCACATCAGGAGCTCACCTGCCCCATGCGCGTGCTTACCACGACCGTAGCCGTATCCGGCGGCGACGAGGCGCTGCTGCCCGTGCGCACGGCCGAAGCCATCCCGCTGGCACTCCACGCCCAAGCCATGGACCTCATCCGCGGCGTGGTCGTCGAGGCCCCCATCCGCATGGGCGACGTCGTGCTGGAAGATCTTCTCGGCACCAACATTGACCTAGTCGCCAGCATGAACATCGACCGAGCCCAAGTAGCTAATTAGGGACGGAGCTCTTTTAGCTACTCCACCATCCGCCCGGTCCTCCTCCGCAGTTGCGGTGAAATACGGACTGTTTTATGGCTTCAGGCCGCTAAACAGTCCGTATTTCACCGCAACTTATGAGGGTGCGCATGGGATGCAAAGGAATGTCCCGAGGTGCCGGCATAAAAGGAACGTCCCTATGTGCCGGGCTTGGGATACCATGGTGGCAGCCTAGCGAAAGGATGTTTTATGGCACATGTCGATGACCAGCGTGTGGCACGCGTGCTCGATGCGCTCGAGGCTCAGCACCCCGGCGCACAGCTGCTCGTAAACGACCCGTGGTCGATCTATTACCTGACCGGCTTTTATGCCGATATGTTCGAGCGTTTTTGCGGCGTGCTGCTCGCGCGCGATTGCGAGCCCGTGATCATGGTCAACGCCCTACATCAGCTGCCCGAGTACGACAATGCCCGCGTCGCCTACCACACCGATACCGATATCGTGACCGACGCCATCGCGAGTGAGATCGACCCAGCCAAGCCGCTTGGCATCGACACCGTCATGCGTTCCGGCTATTTGATGCCGCTCATGGAGCGCCACGCCGCAAGCGAGTTTTTCCTGGGTGACTTTGCCGTCACCGCCGCGCGCACCTACAAGGATGCCGCCGAGCAGGAGCTTATGCGCGTGTCCTCGGCCGCCAACGACGCCGTGATGGCCGATGCCATCAAACTCGTCCACGAGGGCGTGACGGAGCGCGAAATTGCCGACCAGATGCTCGGCCTGTACCGCAAGCACGGCTGCGAGGGCTTTAGCTTTCCGCCCATCGTGAGCTTTGGCGCCAACGCCGGCGACCCGCATCACGAACCCGACGATACCGTGCTCAAGCATGGCGACGTGGTGCTGTTCGACATTGGCGGACGCCGTCGCAACTACTGCTCGGACATGACACGCACGTTCTTTTGGGGCCAGCCGGACGAGGAGACCGCGCACGTCTACGACATCGTGCGCCGCGCCAACGAGGCCGCCGAGGCGCTCATCACGCCGGGCGTTCGTATGTGCGACTTGGACCGCGCCGCACGCGACGTGATTGAGGATGCGGGCTATGGGCAGTACTTTACGCACCGCCTGGGTCACTCAATCGGTCTGCAAGACCACGAGCCGGGCGATGTCTCGCTCGCCAACGAGCAGGTCGTAGAGCCGGGCATGACGTTCTCTATCGAACCGGGTATATACCTCCCCGGTCACACCGGCGTCCGCATCGAGGACCTAGCCCTGGTGACCGAGAACGGCGTCGAGATTCTCAACGCCTACCCCCACGATCCGGTCCGCTTAGACTAGGCAATGCGGCAAAGGGGCTGTCCCTTTGCCGCATCACATGAATGCCGCCACAAAAACGGCCTATCTACTACGTTTAGCCCGCGTGGGTCGACCATACCCGTGTTTTCGCAAAACTGGCAAGCCCTTTACCTGCGGTTTTGATTTCGCAATTCTCGGTATGGTCGAGGGTTACCGGTCAAACGTAGTAAATAGGCCCATTTCGTGGCGAGCAAGTCAACTCGAGGCGCAGGGCAGCCAAAAAAGCCCCGTCCCAAATTGACTGCTTTTGAGTTGCGGTGATATACGGACCGTTTGAGGCTTCTGGCTTGTAAAACAGTCCGTATTTCACCGCAACTGATGAGGGGATGGGTTAACGGAGCAGCCCCGCTACTTCGCCGGCTAGGGTGATGGTACCGGCTGCTACGAAAGGCTCGCCCGCGGCATCGAAAGCCGCGAGGGCCTCGGATACGCTGGGGTACACGCCCGCGAGCTTGTCGGCGTCCACCAGGGAGGCAAGCTCCTGTGCGGGCAAGGCGCGATCGGAATCGGTCTGGGTTACGACCACGCGGGGGAACGCCGGAACCAGAACGTCAACGATACCCGCCACGTCCTTATCGGCCAGCGCGGCGCACAGCAGCGTGGGGCGATTCTCCACGCACGAATCGATCTCGTCCAGTGCGCTCACAAAGTTCTCGCAGCTCTGGGGGTTATGACAGGCATCAATCAGCTTGAGCGGATCGGTCCCCAGCACGTCAAATCGGCCCGGCGTGGGGCAGCCCATAAGCGAAGCGTCGAGCGCCTCATGGTCGAGCTCGCGACCCAAATACCCCTCGCACAGCATAATCGCGCACGCAGCATTCTGCGGCTGATAGGCCGGCTTAACCATGCTCGACGTATAAATCGCACGCGGCGTGGTGCAGCTAAACTCCACCGTATCGCCCACGTGTGCCGGAAGTTTGGTCGTCGTATGGCTCACCACGAGCGGCACAACGCCGCACTCGCGACAACGGGCATCCATCACGCGCTGAACGCTCGGCTCATGCGTGCCCTCGCCCAAAACAACCAATCGCCCAGGCTTAATAACCGCAGCCTTCTCCCCCGCAATGGCCTCGAGCGTATCGCCCAAAATACGTGTGTGATCGAGCCCAATACCCGTAATGGCGACGGCCACGGGATCAGTCGCACTCGTAGCATCCCAGCGTCCGCCCATGCCAACCTCAAGCACGGCAACATCCACGCGAGCCTCGGCAAACACCACAAGTGCAGCAGCCGTCAAAAGGTCAAACGGCGTGATGGTATAGGCGCGCTCCCCCGCCGCCACACGACGGGCATTCACTCGATGCCCCGCCTCAACAGCGGCCGAAACGCCACGGGCGAATGCCTCATCGCTCACGACGCATCCATCGACTTCCATGCGCTCGGGATAGCGTACCAGCTGTGGCGACGTATACAGCGCGGTCTTGAGCCCCTCACCACGAAGAATGGCAGCCGAAAAACGCGTAGTCGAAGTCTTGCCATTGGTACCGGCAACCTGGATGCAATCGAAATACTCATCCGGACGCCCCAACTCATCGAGCATATCGACAACCGTCTCAAGCAGAGGCCCAGCATCCCCAGAAATCCGCCCCGTATCAGCAGCCAGCCCAACAGCCTCATCAAACGAAAGCAAATCAAACTCAAAAGGAACGGTATACAAGCCGGAACGCTTAGGCATTTTTAGAACCGCCATTCATAGAAAAATAAAACAGTATAGGTTGAGGATAGTCAGCGAAAACGCCTCTGATGAGCCAAGGTGCCGTGAAACAAGGGCGCATAGGGCTTATGCCCATGCGCCCGAAGTTGAACGGCAGATTGGCCATCAGAGGCGTTTGCAGCGTCGAGTCAGCCGCCGTTCGTTAGAACGGCGGAATAGGGGTGCGCAGCGGAGAGCAAAGCATCGGGACGCGTCCCCCAGTAACACCTACGAGAAGTCAGCAACCTGAGCAGTCAGCGCCACCAGGATCTCCTTGAGCTCAGCTGCACGGTCCCTCTTCTTCTGGACCACCGCAGGCGCGGCCTTGGCCACAAAGCCCTCGTTGGCAAGGGTCTTCTCGCAGCCAGCAAGCTCCTTCTGGGCCGCGGCGATCTCCTTCTCCAGGCGTGCTTTCTCGGCCGACTTGGCATCCGTGGCGAGCTTGTTGCTCTTGGCCTCGATCTTGCCGGCCTTCTCGCTCAGCCATTTGTTGAATTTGGCCTCGGCGTCCGACTCGGAGAAT
>URUC01000087.1 GCA_900550965.1 uncultured Collinsella sp.
TACTTTCTAGCGTCAATGTGCGCCGCCATACCTTCTCCACAAGTTAGCTCCGGTAAACCTGCAACGGAAAACCACTACAAAGGGGACAGGCACCTTTGTGGTGGTTTTGACGAAGCCCGCCACTACAGCCCGGCCGGCCAACGACAGGCGGCCAGATCAACATGCATGGGGTCGGTAAACGCCACGCCCTCCCCCAGCAGAAGCTCACGTTGAGCATCGGGCCCGCCAAAGGCAAAGCCCTCACAGATACGGCCGTCGGCAAACACCACGCGGTGACAGGGAATCTCGCCGGGGCGCGGATTGCTATGCAGGGCATACCCCACGTACCGCGCACTTCGTGGACGACCGGAAAGCAGCGCCACCTGACCATACGTGGCGACCATCCCCTCGGGGATCTGCTCGACCACCTCGTACACCCGATCAAAAAAGCCCTCAGACGCCATTGCTTGCTCCCTTCCACCCGGAAAAGCATAAACCACCACAAAGGTGTCTGTCCCCCTTGTGGTGGTTTATGGCAGGTCGGTTAGTTGGCGGGCTGGAAGAAGGCTACTGCTACGGCGCCGGGGCCAACGTGGGTTCCGATGGTGGCGCCGATGGTGTGAACGGGCAACTCGCCCTCGGTGTGGCCAGCCCACAGCGCCGCGCTGTCCTCGATATACTTCTTGAGCACCGCATCCGAAAGACCCGTATAGCCGAGCGCCAGCGGCATGGAAAAGTCGATGCCGCCCGCCTTTTCGACCTTTTGGTTCAGCAGGTTGCGGCCGTTCTTGGAACCGCGCGCCTTACCCAGCTGCACGATCAGACCGTCCTCGACAGCCACCACGGGCTTTACGTTGAGCAGCGTGCCCACGGCGCCGGCCGCAGCAGACAGACGACCGCCGCGCACCAGGTACTCCAGCGTCTCGAGCAGGCCGATAACCACCACACGGTCGCGCACGGCCTCGACAGCCGCCGCGATCTGAGATGCACTGCGGCCCTCGTCCACCAAGCGCAGCGCATACTCGACCAGGACGCGCTCGCCCAGGGTGACGTTGTTGCTGTCTACCACGAACACGTCGCCACCTGGCGCCTCGGCAAGTGCGGTACGGGCACTCTGATTGGTGCCTGATAGCTTAGCGCCCACGGTAATAATCACAGCCTCATCGCCGGCTTCACGAACCTTGGCAATCGCCTGCGAAAACGCGTACGGGTTGACCTGGCCGGTCTTGGGCAGTTCATCGCGCTCCACGAGCATCTCGTAAAAGCGTTGGTGATCGATATCGATGCCATCCATGTACACATCGGTGCCAAAGGTGACGGACAGCGGCAAAACGGCCAGTGCCGGGTGCTCGGCCGGCGACATATCGCTTGCGGAATCGGTAATAATGCGGACGGACATGGCGAATCCTTTCTTGCGCAGGTCCCGCGCAGGGAATTTTGACAGCAAGGCCCCGGCACGGTATACGCGCTCAAACAGGACTATGCAGTTGTTAATTGGAAGCAAAAGCCTTGGCGGCCCTACAGTTCGCGCAGGGTGTTGAGAATCGTGCGCAGCGACGCATACATCTGCTCGCGCTGCTCCACACCCATAGCCTTACCGGTGGTATCGAGCACTTCGTGGATGATGCGGTCGGCCTCGCCGCCCATAGCGGTCAGGCGCACCGGAGCACGATACTTAACGGCGGCATCGCCCGAATCGTCGACCTCGACGTAGCCGCCCTCCTCCAGATGCGCGAGCGTACGCGAGACGGCGGCGCGGGTCACGCCTGCCATGCGAGCTAGGTCAGCGCCAGTCAGGCCGTCCTTGCTGCGCTCAAGATAGTACAGGCACATAACGTCGGAGCCCTTGAGGCCCAGCCTTGCGCCCTCGGATGTCTTAATGCGCTGGATCTCCTTGTAGAGCCCGCTGATCAGTCCGACAAAGTCCTCGAAACGTGTCTCGTCGTTCTGCTGCATGAGAGACGACCGCCTTTCGCTTGCATAATGCTAACGGGTAAACATCTTAACCGTACCCAGCGGCCGCCAGCCCTGCACGACCTATTTGTTGACCCATCAACATAAAAAACACCACAAAGGGGACAGGCACCTTTGTGGTGGTTTTGGGCATCAATAGGTTCTAGGCGCCGCTACAGGTCCACACAGGGATTGTCGCGGGTCACAAGCGTCTTAACGACAACCGTCGCCCCCAAATACCGCTCGAGCAGATCGGCAAGACGGTCGATGGCGGCCTGGCAGTCCTCCATTCGCTCGGGCTCCACGCACTCAATCGCCAGGAACGCGTCGGTCGAATCGTCGGACAGGGCCGTTCGAACGCCGTCGCGCCAGTTCCAGCAGCGGCACACGGCGCCCGCATCATCGATGTAGGCGAGCTCGCCGGGCAGCGTCGGGTCGTCCGCTTCCTCGCCAAGCGGCAAGAACGCATCGCCACCGTCGGTCACCTTCAAGCGAAGATCTCCCTCAATCGCATGCAGGTCCTCGCCGCCAACGGGCAGCGCGTAGGACAGCGACACCGTGTTGTAGATATCCACCGCCGGTGTGATATGACCGACCGGCTTGCTCTTGAGCACGCGCTTGAGCAAGTTCTCGATCGAGCAACGCGCGCCCTTTTTGGTCTTGAACAGACGATAGGCCTCGCGCCATGCCTTGACCGGTGCGTTCTCGCTGATAGTATCGCTGGTCAGATGACGCTCCGCATCGATATTGGCGCGGTCGAGCAACGCCGCAATCGCATCCACGTCCTCTTGAGGAATCTGAGCCGTGGGCTTCATGCCCTCCACGACCACAACACCGACCGCTGCCTGCGGAAACAGCCCCCAGAATGAATCCTCGGCAATAAAGCTCTTCATACGCTCTCCCTTCATTGTGCGCGCCCGAGTGAGGGCGCCTAAACAAAAAGCGCCCTTACAACGGCCACCTTCAAAGTCCTACGGTGCCGTCACAAGAGCGCTTGCGCTGTCCCCATCCGGAGAAGGGGACGATATGTCAGGCGTATTGTAACCCGAGTCATCCACGCGAGCAAAACCACCACAAAGGTGCCTGTCCCCTTTGTGGCAGATATGGACTCGCGGCGAAGCTAGCGGCGAAGTCCCAGCAGCCCGCGGCCGCGATGACGGGCGTCGGCGGGCACCTGAGCGTGCGGGCCGGCGGCCTTGACGGACTCGGGCAGGTGCGAGTACTTCTTCTCGAAGTTCTCCTCGAACATCACCGCCAGGTTGTGCGCTGCCTCGTCGTAGCGAGCGGTGCTCTGCCAGTACTGGCGCGGCACCAAAATGCCGTCGGGCACACCGTGGCACGTGGTGGGAATGTCGACGTTAAAGATATCGTCGTGCACGAACTCGCTGTCCTCGATGGTACCGTCGAGGGCGCGGGCCACCAGGGCGCGCGTGTAGGCAAGCTCGATGCGATGGCCCACGCCGTAACCGCCACCGATCCAGCCGGTGTTGACCAGATAGACGCGGGTGCGACCGTCGGCGATACGCTCGCCGAGCATCTTGGCATAGACCATGGGATCGAGCGGCATAAACGGCTCGCCAAACAGCGAGGAGAACGTGGGCGTGGGCTCGGTGACGCCGACCTCGGTACCGGGGATCTTGGCGGTGAAACCCGTCACAAAGTGATACATGGCGGCGTCGGCCGTCAGGCGTGAGATGGGCGGCAGCACGCCAAAGGCATCACAGGTCAAAAACAACACGACGCTCGGGGTGGTACCCATGCCCTTGGTCCACGCGTTGGGGATATGCTCGACGGGATAGGCCACGCGCGTATTGTGCGTGATCGAGACGTCATCATAGTTGGGCTTGCGGTTCTCATCGAGCACCACGTTTTCACAGATGGCGCCAAAGCGAACGGCGTTGAAGATCTCGGGCTCGTGGAACGCGTCCAGGCCCTCGCACTTGGCGTAGCAACCGCCCTCGACGTTAAAGATGCCCATGTCGGACCAGCCGTGCTCATCGTCGCCGATCAGCAGGCGCGTGGGGTTGGCCGAAAGCGTGGTCTTGCCCGTGCCCGACAGGCCAAAGAACACAGCGGTCTCGTGCGTGACGGGATCCATGCTGGCCGAACAGTGCATGGGCAGCACATCGTCCTCGACAGGCAGCAGGTAGTTCATAACGCTGAAGATGGACTTTTTGATCTCGCCGGAGTAACCGGTACCGGCAACCAGAATCACGCGCTCCTGGAAGTTGATGACCACGGCGGCGCTGGAGTTGAGGCCCTTGATGGCGGGGTCGCACTGGTAGCCGGGAGCGGCGAGCACGCAAAAGTCCGGCTCACCGGTGCGCGCAATTTCACGAGCGAGCGGACGGGCGAGCATCTGCTTAATGAAGAGCGCCTGGCTGGCACGCTCGCAGGCGACGAGCAGGCGACGCGTGTGGTTGCGGTCAGCGCCGGCCATGCCGCGCGTGACGAACACGTCGCGCTCGTTGAGGTAGTCGACGATACCGGCCTTGATGGCCTCGTAGCTCTCGGTCGAAAGCGGGCGGTTGACGGCGCCCCAGGCAATCTTATCGTGAACATCGGGGGTGTCAACGATAAAGCGGTCGTTGGGAGAACGGCCGGTGCGCTCCCCCGTCTCGATTACCAACGCGCCGTTGGAGGCCATGCGGCCTTCGTTGCGGCGGATGGCGTGCTCGACGAGCTCCGCGGCGGGTAGATCGACCAGCAGACGGGGCTGATTCTCGGCGGGATCTTCGACCAGCGTAATACCAAAGTTGGACAGAACTTCTGCAGGGGTAACACCAGGCATGGGGCCTCCTTTAAAAACGCGACACGTGGACGCGGCGCGCACTTTACTCACGTAAAGCCCGTTGTACCCGATATGCAAAAACGTTTTTGCGGCAACGGCGAAGCGCCCGCCCAACGGTCAAAAATCGCACGCAAGCGGCCTAGTCATGGACGTTCTTAAACGACTAGTCGTTGGGGACGCTCATGAACAGGCAACAGCCAAGGAGTGTCCCCAGATGCCGGCACTTAGGGACGTTCCCAAAGTGCCGGCTACTGAATGGCGCCGCCGAAATTATTGAACAACCTGTTCAAAAACACGACCGAACACCGCCGCATCTATACTAGAACGCAGCAATAGAAAGGACCTCATTTTGAGCATTACGCCCCTCGATAGCATCCGCCGCGCCATCGCCCGCCGCAATGGCGTCGCCGACCCCGCCGTATCGAGAGACGGCACCGCAAAGGGCCGGGGCGGTCGCATCGAGAACGGCCTGTTCCCGGCCTCGCACACCGCCGAGGAGCTCGCTCGCATCCAGGAGCTGAGCCAGCGCAACGCCGGCGGGCCCGATAGCAGCCAAGCCGCACGTCGCCGGCGCGAACGCGATCGGGAGCCCGGCCCCGTCCGCCGCATGGTCAACGCTTGGTGGAACCGCCTGCTTGGAGCCGTCTATGGCGGCGGGTTCTCCATGCAGGAAGCGGAATACGAGGAGCACGCCACCAGTCGCGACTATCTTTGGAACACCCTCGGCACCGCCGTGTGGGGCTTGGCGTTTCCGCTGCTCACCATCGTGTCTACGCAGCTCGTGGGCGCCGAAGAAGCAGGCAAATTCTCCATCGCCTTTGTCACCGGCACGCTCATCATGATCGCGTGCAACTACGGCGTGCGCAACTTTCAGGTCTCGGACATCGACGAAAAGACGTCCTTTGCCTCCTACCAGCTCAACCGCTGGCTTTGCGGAGCGCTCGCCCTAGGCTGCGGCCTCATGTACAGCAGCGCCCGCGGCTATGACGCGCAGATGGCCACGATCGGCCTGGGCGTCTACCTGTATAAGGTCATCGACGGCGTCGCCGACGTGTACGAAGGCCGCCTGCAGCAGGCCGACAAGCTCTACTTGGCTGGAATGAGTCAAACGCTACGCTCCGTCGGCGTCATCGCGGTCTTCAGCGTGGCGCTGTTCCTCACGCGTAGCATGCCCATCGCGGCCATGGCCATGGGCATTGCCGCGATCGCCTCGCTCGTGCTGGTCACCGCGCCGCTCGCCCTGCTCGAGACCGAAAAATCGCGCCGCGTAAGCCTGCGCGAGGTCGGCCACCTGTTTGTCCAGTGCGCCCCACTCTTTGGCGCGCTATTCCTGTTCAATCTTATCGAGAGCATGCCCAAGTTTGTGATGGAAGGAACACTGGCCTACAAATACCAGCTGTACTTTAATGCCCTGTTTTTTCCAGCTCAGGCTATTCTGTTGAGCATTGGATTTGTCTATAAACCGCAGCTCCTGCGCTTGTCGAGCATTTGGGCTAATCCTCGCAAGCGTCGTCGCTTTGACCTGATTATTGTTGCCGTTATGGCGCTGATCGTGGTCATCACCGGCGTGTGCGCCGCATTTATGGCAGGTCCCGGTATTCCCCTCATGAGCTTTATGTACGGTCTCAGCTTTGAGCGCTACCGTACGCTGGCGCTGCTGATGGTCGTCGCCGGCGGCGTCACCGCGGCCATCGACTTTATCTACGCCATCATCACGGTGCTGCGCCATGCCGGCGACGTCACCAAGGTCTACCTGATTTGTTTTGCCGCGAGCGTGGTACTGCCGGTGATTCTAATCAATCTGCTCGGCCTGATGGGCGCCGTCGTAAGCTACCTAGCCATCATGGCCCTGCTGCTGGTACTGTTGGTTATCGAGTACGCCCACATCCGCCAACGCATAGAGAGGGACCGGAATCCGTACGGCGCCTAATTGCGGCGATGGGAGCCGCTAATTTGCGGTGGAATCACCCCGGCTGGGGTCTCGTTGCGGACACGCAAAACTAAGTGAGTAGACTTTTACCGAATCCCGCACCACACCGACAAAGCACAAGTCCGTGACCTGCGGTTTTATTGAGGCAAATATGTTGGGTGCTCGGCATTTCCAAAAAAGTCTACTCACTTAGCCAGCGGGCAGCCAAAAAGAACCGTCGCAACGTTATTGAACTCCGTTGCGACGGTTTTCGTGCATTTTCGCGCATCCGCGATCGCAGACGCGCCCCATTTCTAGTAGATGACCGCTTTCGAATGTGCCAAAGGGGCTGTCCCTTTGGCATATTCCGGCGGAACCCCTACTCTCCTGGATGGATGTTGGCGTAAAACTCCGCACCGTCGTCCAGGCGCAGGATGCCCACGCGGCCGAACTCGGAGCCGGTGGCGGCGGCGCAGTCGATGTCGATGCGGTCGGGAACGCCGGCGGTATCCTCGCCGCCCAGGCGCACAATCTGTCCGCGCCCCGACTCCTCGTCGAGTCCTGCCAGGCCGCCTACCTCGCAATAACGCCCGAGCGACACCGTTGGCGTGTGGCCGCTCACCACGACCGGACCCTTGCCCTCGGCGGAAAGCAGCCCCGTCGGCGCATCCCAGTAGCCGTGACGAATCCACAGCAGGTCATCGGACGACTGCACGGCAAGCATTTGCTGCAACAACTCGTCATCGGCATCGACCGCTCCCCTGCCGTTGCCGCAATCGACACCGTGCTCAAGCAAAAAAGCGCGAGCAGCCTCGGTCTGGATGCCGGCATGCACCAGCAGGTACGGACGCTCGTCAGTCTCGGCCACTGCGTAGAGCGGCAGCGTCGCCATCCAACGCACGAGCTCCTCGTACGCCTCAAATTCCATGTCGTTGAGCTGCTGACGGGTAGTCCAACCGCCGTTGATATCCCAGGTCTCGGCATCGAGCGGATCCTGGCCAATGATGGCATCGAGCATGATCTGCTCGTGATTGCCCTTGAGAACGCGGGCGTTAGGCAGCGAGCGCACGAGCTTAATAACGCCGACCGGATCGGGCCCGCGATCGATCATGTCGCCCAGCACGTACAGCGTGTCGTCGGACGTCAACGAGATCTTAGACAGGGCCTCGTCAAGCGCATGCACGTGTCCGTGAGCATCAGATGTCACATAGATCGCCATGGAACGCCTTTCCCTACCTTGCGACCGAAGCCCGGAACCGCAACTAAAACTTCAAGTTGAACTTAAACGTTACCCATTGTACTCCGTTGCAATAAAGCTGGAAAGGGTTTCCGAGCAGAGGCAAAGACGGCAGCCGTCTATGACGATATCGCGCACGCCCGCAATCTAACCCCATAAACCC
>URUC01000088.1 GCA_900550965.1 uncultured Collinsella sp.
GGAGGGCGTTCCGGCGCGCCTGCCAAACCTCAACGCAATACCGTCGCGCACTCTAAGTCTGTCGGGTATGCTCGACAGACCAGTCGTCCGGTCGTCGGCTCGCAGCTCGGTAATCGTCCGGCCGCAAAAAAGTCCTCGCGTCCCTCGATGACGTCAAAGCCTGTTATGGGCGCCAAGCCTGCCCGTCCCATGGCGGCTCCCAAGCCCTCGACGGGAACTAAAGCGGCGCGTCCAGGTCGCACGCTGGGCGCATCGAAACCGCGCTCGCTGACATCGGTGCCGGCTACCGCCAAGAAGCCTTCGAGTAAAAAAGGTTTCAACCCGTTATCTTCACTTGGAGCGATGGCAAATAAAACATCAGACGCCGCTTCTGTCGTTACAGGCAAAGGCAAAATCGTGGGCGGCGTTCTGGCCGTCTTGGCCGTGCTCGTCGTCGTTGCCATCGTGGTGATCAACTCTGGACTGTTTACTGCCACTGATATTCAGATTCAAGGCAGCGAGCATGTGACGAAGCACGATGCTATCCAGCTGATCGACTTGCCCGAGGGAACGTCGCTTTTTAACGTCGATCCCGACCAGATTACCGAGGATCTCAAGCAGAACCCGTGGGTTTCGGGCGTGGATGTCCAGCGCCAGTTTCCCCATACGCTTATCATCACGCCGACGGAGCGTAAAGTTATCGCCATTGCGTATATCAGCTCCGACGACCTTGCCTGGGCTATCGGAGACGATGACACCTGGATCGCCCCGCTGTCGACGTCGGTCGAAGTGGACGACCAGGGCAACGTCATCACGACAGGGCAGGGCTCAAATACCTTGACCGGAATCGATGCCGCGCTGGCGCTCGCCAAGCATTATGGCGCGGTGTTGTTGACTGATGTCTCGGCGGATGTCGCTCCGGTTTCCGGCCAGGCGGTGAACTCCAAAGCCGTTAAGGCCGGTCAGGATTATGTGCGTGGTTTTTCGAGCGAGTTCTTGGGACAAGTCAAGGATATTTCCACGCCTTCGGTCGAAGCCATCTCGGCAAACCTCAATAACGGCATTGAGGTGTTGCTGGGCGATTCGGGCGATATCGCCAAGAAGGAACGCGTAGTCACCAAGTTGCTTTCGCAGGTAGAGGGCGTAACGTATATCAATGTGCGCTCTCCGGGCAACTACACATTTAGGAATGCTCCGACCTCGTAGCGCTGGTTGATGCTTTGTTGAGGGGCCATACCACGCCGTTTATCTGGTTTGTTTGGTTTTCACGGTCAATTATTTGACTGATACGTTCATAATGTGCAAACATAATACGGTTTACCTTTGCATTTACTTTCAACCTGAAGGTTAATGTGCGCAGGGGTCGACCCATGCTATGGCTATAACCTTTGTTCGGAGGACCGACATGCACGAGACAGAGATCAACAACTACCTTGCCGTCATTAAGGTGGTCGGCGTCGGCGGCGGCGGTACCAACGCGGTCAATCGAATGATCGAAGAGGGCATCCGCGGCGTCGAGTTTGTTGCCATCAACACCGATGCTCAGGCACTCGCGATCTCTGATGCCGATATCAAGGTGCACATCGGCACCGACCTTACCCGCGGCCTGGGCGCCGGCGCCAATCCCGAGGTTGGCCGCAAGGCTGCCGATGAGTCCCGCGACGACATCGCCGAGGCGCTCGCTGGCGCCGACATGGTGTTTATCACCTGCGGCGAGGGCGGCGGCACCGGTACCGGCGCTGCTCCCATCGTTGCCGATATCGCGATGAACGAGGTCGGCGCACTGACCGTCGCCGTCGTGACCAAGCCCTTCACCTTCGAGGGCCGCAAGCGTAAGAAGAGCGCCGAGGAGGGCATCAAGACCCTCTCCGATTGCGTCGACACCATGATCGTCATTCCTAACGATAAGCTGCTCGACATCGCCGAGAAGAAGACCACCATGCTCGAGGCCTTCGCGATTGCCGATGGCGTCCTTTCCCAGGGCACCCAGGGCATCACCGACCTCATCACCGTCCCCGGTATCATCAACCTGGACTTCGCCGATGTTAAGACCATCATGAAGCAGGCCGGTACCGCCATGATGGGTATCGGTACCTCTTCTGGGGATACTCGTGCCGTCGACGCTGCCCAGCAGGCCATCTCCAGCCCGCTGCTCGAGAGCTCCATCGATGGTGCCACGCGCGTGCTGCTCTCCATCGCCGGTTCCAAGGACCTGGGCATCCAGGAGATCAGCGACGCCGCCGACGTTGTCGCCAACGCCGTCGACCCCGAGGCCAACATCATCTTCGGTACCGTTGTCGACGAGTCCCTGGGCGATCAGGTGCGTATCACCGTCATCGCTACGGGCTTCTCCGACTCCAACGTCAACCGTCAGGATGAGCTCTTTGCTGCTCAGCAGTCTCAGAGCAAGGCCGCTGCCTCCGCTGAGCCGCAGCGCACCGCTCCGGCTGCCAGCCCGGCTCAGGCCGCTCCGACCCGCAACGTCGGTGGTACCGAGCTGCCCAACTTTGGCAACGACCAGTTCGAGCTTCCCGACTTCCTGAAGCGCGGTAGCTTCTAGTTCGTTTTTCTCAACGACCTGCACGGGGTGTGTCCATTTGGATGCACCCCGTTTTGTTTCTCGTTTGTAAACGAAAGCCTCCAATCTCCTTACGTTCCCTTTACGTTTGGTCCCTACCGCTGCGGGTATCCTTTTAAGGAAGTATGACAGCCGTATAAACGCGGACTGCGCGGCGACGCCGCGGTACTTGTGTTATTAGGAGGCTTTAGTATGGCAGCACGTGCGGACAACGTTTCGCGTGTCGACCATGATGGAGTTACGTTGGTGGAGGGCGCGACATCCGATGTCCGCTTTGCCTTTACCGAGCGCACCGGTGGCGTTTCTGAAGATGCGTACTCCTCGCTCAACCTGGGCTCGCATGTAGGCGATGACCCCTTTGCTGTTCAAGAAAATCGTCGTCGAGCGCTCGAAGCTATGGGCGCCACTGAGTGCGAGCATAATCTGCTCGTGCCCAATCAGGTACATGGTGACCATATCGTTACGGTGACTTCGAACGGCGCCGACGATCTTGAGGCTGTTCGCGAGCAGATTGCCGAGGGCTGCGATGCCATCGTCTGTACGGCCCATGACGTGCCCGTGCTGCTCTGCTTTGCCGACTGCGCTCCCGTGGTGCTGGTGGCCCCTGGCGGATTTGCCGTGGTGCACTCCGGTTGGAAGGGCACGATTGCACGTATTTCTGCCAAGGCGTGCCAGGCGCTTTGCGATGCTGCCGGCTGCGATGCGAGCGACGTTTCCGCCTATATCGGCCCCCATATCTTGGCTGACGAATATGAGGTATCCCAGGAACTCATGGATCGCTTTGCCGTCGAGTTCTCTTGCATCGATGCGAGTGCCTCTCGCATGCTCGATCTTTCCGCTGCCATTTGTGAGGCGCTGGTAGATGCCGGTGTGGACGCGGATAATATCGTGGATACCCAGCTTTCGACTGTGCGTCAGAACGACCGCTTTTATTCCTACCGTAACGAGGACGGCACCTGTGGGCGCCATGCTGCGATCGGCGTGATGCTATGAGAAAGATCGTATCGGTCCTGAGCGCCGCTGTGCTTACGCTTACGCTGTGCGCCTGTTCTTCGGGATCTTCTACCTCTTCCATTACCGTGGCCGGCTCCACGACCTGCCTTCCTATCGCCGAAATTGCGGCAGAGGGCTTTAAGGAGGAGACCGGCATCGACGTGCTCGTTTCCGGTTTGGGCTCTTCCGCTGGCATCGAAGCCGTCAGCGCTGGCACGGCCGATATCGCCAGCTCCTCCCGTGGACTCAATGCCGACGAACAGGATCTGGGCCTGACTCCCATCGTCATTGCCCACGACGGTATCGCGGTCATCGTGAACGAAGACAACCCCGTCGATAACCTCTCGACCGAGCAGCTCCGCGATATCTATGCCGGCAAGATCACCAACTGGAAAGAAGTCGGTGGCGAGGACCTGAGGATTCAGGTTATCAACCGAGATGAGGCGTCTGGCACGCGTGAAGCCTTCCGCACCATCGTGATGGACGGCACCCCGTTCGATCGCCGCTCCGCCGTTCTTTCGGGCACGGGCCAGGTGCGCGACGTGGTATCTCGTTCGCGCGGGGCTATCGGCTACATTTCGCTGGGCTTCGTCGATAGCCTCAACGCCAAGACCTCGGTCAAGGCCGTCTCGGTCAATCATGTTGAGGCGTCCGAGAAGACGGTCGCGAGTGGCGGCTATCCCATCTCGCGCGACCTTTACTTCTTTGTGAAGGGTGCGCCTTCGCAGCAGGCGCAGGATTACATCGACTACGTGACGTCCGAAAAGATGGACAAGCAGATTCGCGAGGCGGGCTTTATTCCCGTCACCAACGACGAGAAGGGGAGTGAGTAGCATGGAAGCACAGGAAAACTCCCAGACTGAGCAGAATGCTCAGGCGCCCAAGAAGCGCGAGCTGGCGCTCGTATCGCGCAGCACCTATATCAAGGAGAAGGCGCTGCAGTGGATTTTCTTTGCCTGCGCGTTCTTGGCGGTTGTTACCGTCATCCTGATTTTTGTCTTTACCACGTACTCGGCGCTGCCCGTCTTTACCGACATCGGTCTGGCGGACTTCTTTAGCTTTACGTGGGCGCCCTCTGAGGGCCACTACGGCATCGTGTCGCTGCTTGCCGGCTCGGGTCTGGTGACCGTCGGTGCGCTCGCCATGGGTGTGCCCCTAGGCGTGGGCACGGCCGTGTATCTGGTCGAGATCGCCAGCAAGCGCGTGCGCAAGCTCATCAGCCCTGCCGTTGACCTGTTGGCCGGCATCCCTTCTATCATCTATGGCTTCTTTGGCATGATCATCATCCGTCCGTTTATCGCGCAACTGACCGGTGGTCTTGGTTTTGGTGCGCTGACGGCGTGGTTCGTGCTTGCCATCATGATCGTCCCTACCATCACCACGCTCACCATCGATGCCCTCAATTCCATTCCCATGGGTATTCGCGAGGCATCGTATGCCATGGGTGCTACTAAGTGGCAGACCATCTATAAGGTCGTGCTACCTGCCGCTAAGCTGGGTATCGTGGATGCCATCGTGCTGGGTATGGGCCGTGCCATCGGCGAGACCATGGCCGTGCTCATGGTCGTGGGTAACGCCCCGGTTATTCCCGACAGCATTGCGAGCCCCATCTCGACGCTCACGAGCCAGATCGCGCTCGACATGAGCTATTCCTCGGGTCTGCACCGCTCGGCGCTGTTCGGCATGGGCGTGGTCCTGTTTATCATCTCCGCCACGCTGGTGGGCATCGTCCGTCTGATTTCCAAGAAGAAGAGGGGGTAGGCTATGTCCGATTCCGTTGACACGACGGTCGATACGACCTCGTCGCGCGAGCGCATCAAGCGTGCCCTTTCCCATGGCAAGAAGGGCCGCATCAACAAGGACCTGTCCAACAAGATCATGCTTGGCGTGTTCCGTGCCGCGGCATACATCACCACGCTGGTGCTTGTCGCTATCATTGCCTATGTGGTCATTAACGGCCTGCCGCATATCTCGCTCGACTTTATCTTCGGTTGGCCCCAGGGCGTCAACGCCGAGGGCGGAATTTGGCCCACGATCGTCTCGACCGTCTATGTGACGGCGCTCGCCATGCTTATCTGCACGCCGATTGCTGTGCTGGCAGCCGTCTATCTGGCCGAGTACGCCAAGCAGGGCAAGGTCGTCGAGCTCATTCGCTACGCTGCTGACGCTTTGGCCTCGGTGCCCTCCATCGTTATGGGCCTGTTTGGCTACGCCTTGTTTGTCGAGGCTATGGGTCTGGGCCTTTCGATGGTCTCGGCCGCTCTGGCGCTTGCGCTCTTGATGCTTCCCATCGTCATGCGCACCACCGAAGAGGCCATTCGCGCCGTTCCGCGCTATATCCGTTGGGGCGCGTATGGCCTGGGCGCCACCAAGTGGCAGGTTGTCTCCAAGATCGTGCTTCCTTCTGCCTTTGGCCGTATTGCCACGGGCATTGTCCTTGCCATCGGCCGTGCCATTGGCGAGACCGCCGTGGTGCTCTACACCATGGGCCAGGCCATCAATCTACCTATCTCGCCGCTCGATTCCGGCCGCCCCATGACCGTTCACCTGTACCTGCTTGCCAACGACGGCATCAACATGAACGCAGCCTACGGCACCGCGCTCTTGCTGATGGTGATCATTCTGGCCTTCAACCTGTTTGCGCGCTTCCTGTCGCGCAAGCGTCGCTAGTTAAGGAGTCCCATGTCCGTTTATCAGTCCGCTCCCACGCTGGAGCAAGCGGCCATTACGGCCAAGGATTTCAACTTTTGGTACGGTGACTTTCATGCGCTGACGGGGCTCGACCTCAACATCGCCAAAAACGCCATCACCGCCTTCATTGGCCCTTCGGGCTGCGGCAAGTCGACGTTTTTGCGCTGCATCAACCGCATGAATGATCTGATCGAGGGTACGCGCGTCGAGGGCACCATGACGCTCGACGGCAATGATATCTATGCCGAGGGCGTCGACCCGGTCGACCTCCGTCGTCGCGTGGGCATGATCTTTCAGCAGCCCAACCCGTTTCCCAAATCCATCTACGAGAATGTCGCCTTTGGCCCTCGTCTACAGGGCGTGACTAGCAAAAGCGACCTCGATGACATCGTGGAAGAATCGCTCAAGCGCGCCAACCTCTGGAAAGAGGTATCCAATCAGCTCAACAAGGATGGTTTGGCGCTCTCGGGCGGTCAGCAGCAGCGTCTGTGCATCGCGCGCGTGCTTGCGGTGCAACCCGATGTTCTCCTGATGGACGAGCCCTGCTCCGCCATCGACCCCACGTCCGTCTCTAAGGTCGAGGATCTGATGGCCGAGCTGGCGCCCGAGATGACGATCATCATCGTCACGCATTCAATGCAGCAGGCAGCTCGTATCAGCGACTACACCGCATTCTTCTTGCAGGAAGTTGCCGGCGAGCCCGCCACGCTCATCGAGTATGGTCAAACCGACGCGATCTTCACCAGCCCGGTGGACTCGCGGACGGAAGACTATATCACCGGCCGCTTTGGCTGATCGGTGCGACTAGTCCCAAGCCGATCGGACCTAGTCCGGTGCGTATTCACTGTGCGGGCGGCATGACCGCACCCAACTGATTGGAGTGAACCATGCGCAAACTGTTTTCCCGTCAGCTCGTCGAGGCCCGTCACGAGATGCTGAGCATCTATGAGGCCGTCGATCTAGCCCTCCACGATGCCGTGAAGGCCTATGTGACCGACGACCGCAAGCTCGCCACCAAGACCAAGAAGCGCACGCTTTCGATTGACGCGCGCTGCGCCAACCTGGAGGCCGTCTGCTACAACCTGATCGCCACGCAGTCACCGGTCGCCTCCGACTTCCGCCTGCTTCAGACGATCATCTACGTCGACTTTAACCTGCAGCGCATGACCGATAAGGTCCGTCAGATCTGCCGTGCCACGCGTCATATGATCAAGGCCGACATCTCGCTGCCCAAGGAGCTTGTCGGCACGGTTGAGGCCGAGGCTGAGGCCGTCTACCAGGTGCTGGGCTCTTCGCTTTCTGCGCTCGTCACCAATGATATGTCCATCATCTGCAACCTGGCCGTCGAGGACGAGCCAGTGCACGCTGCCTACGAGAAGTTCTTCCGCACCTTTAACCGTATGGATACGGGCGACTTTATGGACGACGACAGCAACTATGACGACCTGCGCCGCGCCATCATGGTTTCGCGCTACCTCGATCGCATCGCTTCGATTTCCATCGATGCCGCTTGCCGTCTGACCTTCCTGTTGACTGGTCAGCGTATGAACGCCGGCGATATCGCCCGCACTGATGAGGACGAGCTCGAGAGCATGCGCGTGCCTTCGGGCGAGGGTGTTATCA
>URUC01000089.1 GCA_900550965.1 uncultured Collinsella sp.
AAGCCGTGCCGCCAGCGCCCCGCGCGCCGGCCAGCAGCAGTTTGCTGCCCCGCAGCAGCAGCGCCCCGCCGCCATGCCCCAGCAGCAGCCGACGCCTCGCGCCGCCGCTCCCGACCCGCTTGCCGTGGCAGACCCCTTCGCGCCTAGCGTCCCCGACCCCGCCGCAGCACCCATCCCGGTGCCGCAGACCGTCTCGCGCGACGCGCTTGCCGGCATGGGCGGAGCCGCCGCGACCGGTGCCGCCGTGGGCCTAGGCGCCGCAGCCGGCATCGCCTCCAACATGGCGAGCACTCGCGCCCCGCAGCGCCCGCTCGCCCAGCTCGTCGACGTCGTGAGCGGCGAGAGCCATAGCATCACCTCCGCACAGGTGACTATCGGTCGCGAGCGCTCGGTTTCCGATATTGCCCTGCGCGACCCCAACGTGTCGCGCCGCCACGCCCAGCTCACCTTTACGGGCTCGGATTGGTCGATCGAGGACCTCAATTCCACCAACGGCACGCTCGTCAACAACCGCCGCATTACGCGCTGCCCGCTGCGCAACGGCGATCTGCTGACGTTTGGCCTGAGCACCTTTGAATTTAGGGGATAGTCGCTTATGAACATCGATATCGTCCTTTTTGCAGGCCGCATCGTCCTGGTCGCCCTGCTCTATATCTTCCTGTTCGCCGTCATGAAGACCGGCGTGGGACTTGTGCGCGGACAGCGCCGCGACTCGGCTATCTGGACGATCGATGTGGACAAGGGCCCGCGCGGCATCCGTGGCATCCACGTAGACATGCTCGGCCCCGTCATCGTCGGTCGCTCGCCATCTTCGGACATCTGCATCAACGAACCGTTCGTCTCGGCCTCGCATGCGCGCTTTTCGCTGCAGGGCCCGGCGCTCATCATCGAGGACCTCAACTCGCTTAACGGCACGCTCGTCAACGGCCGCCAGCTCGTGGAGCCCGCGACGCTGCGTGAGGGCGACGAAGTCCAGATTGGCGACGTGGTCATGAAGGTGAACCGTCGATGATCGACGAGGAGAACAAGTCCGCAACTATGACCGAGGCACCGGCTGCCGCCACAGCTGCGCCGGCCCACGCCGCTCCGGCGGGCTCCGCACCCGTGGAACCCGAGGACACCGTGTTCTCCCTGCCTCTTTCGCATGTAACGCATGATATTTCGGCTCTCGCCGATAACGAGGACGAAGAGGATGCCGTAGCGGCGCCCATCGGCGCACATGCTGCGGAACAGCCCACAGCGCCCGAAGCAACCCCGGCGCCGGCTCACTTTGCAGAGCCCGTCGCCGCGGCAATCAACGAGAGCGCTGCGGTGTTTGCGGCACCCGAGCCCGCCGCGCCGGCGTTTCCCATAGCCCCGGCATCCGAGGTTGCGCCCGCGTCTACGCCGGCGCCCGAGCCTATAGACGTCAGCCCGCAAGACGACGAGTCGACCGCCCGCGCGCCCGAGGAGCCCGGCTCCCCGGACACCGGCGATTCCGAATCAAACGCCGAGACCGACACCGTCTCTCCCGGTGACACAGCCGAGATCGACGTTGCCGCCGTTGAGACCAAGCTCAAAGACCCCGGCTCGACCATGAGCTTTGAGCCCCTGACCGAGGAGCGCATCGAGACCGACTCGACCTATGATGCCGGCACCACCACGCAACTCATGTGGGGCGCCCGCTCTGACGTTGGCTGCGTACGCCCGCACAATGAGGATTCCTACCTGGTGCAGTCGCCGCTCTTTTGCGTATGCGACGGCATGGGCGGTCACGCCGCCGGCGAGGTAGCCTCTTCCATTGCCGTCGAGACTATTGCCAAGACGGCCCCGCAGTCCGCCGACGCAGCACGCCTGGCCGCAGCCGTCGAGGCAGCCAACGCCGCCGTAATCGAGGCGGCCCTGAACGGCCTGGGCAAGCCCGGCATGGGCTGCACAGCCACTTGCGCCTATATCGAAAACGACACGCTCGCCATCGCCCACGTGGGTGACTCTCGCGCCTACCTGCTCCACGAGGGCACGCTCATCCGCGTGACCCGCGACCACTCCTACGTGGAGGAGCTCGTGGACGCCGGTGAGATTACGGCAGACGAGGCTCGCGTCCACCCCAACCGCTCGGTCATCACCCGTGCGCTGGGCTCGGACCCCGCCATGTATGCCGACCACTTCACTCTGCATATCGAGGAAGGCGACCGCCTGATCCTGTGCTCCGACGGCCTTTCGAGCATGATTCCCGATAGCGATATCGAGAACATCGCCACGCAGTCCTCAACCGCGCAAATCTGCGTCGACAACCTAGTGGACGCGGCGCTTGCCGCCGGCGGCCACGACAACGTGACCGTAGTAGTCGTTGACCTGGTTGACGATGGCGTTATGCGCGAGGCGCAACGCGTGCGTCGCCGCAACGTCACCATCGGCGTCGTCTTAGGTCTCGTCTTGGTGCTGGCGGCTGCCATCTGGGCCTACACGGGTGTCACCGGCTCGTACTACCTGGGTACCTACCAGGGCAATGTCGCCGTCTGGCGCGGCCTGCCCGGCAAGCCGCTCGGACTCAAGCTCCACTGGCTCGAAAGCGAAACCAGTATCAAGCTGTCCGACCTGCCCGAAGACACGCAAAACCGCCTCAAGGCGGGCATTCCGCAAACAAGTGTCGACGATGCGCAGGACACGATATCCAAGTACCGCCACCAGATCGACGAGGAGCAGACCCGCCAGGTGATCGACGCGCAAACGATTCGCGACAACACCGACCAGGGATCGACCTCCGAATCAGATTCCGAGAAAACCGCCGAACAGTCCGCCGAGGCCGAAGCCTCCGAAAAGAACTAGAAAGGGAGTGCCGCTTATGAGTCGCCGCAACACCGAGCTGCTCTTGCTCATCGCCTCGGCGTTCCCCGTCATCCTGCTGTATGCGATGTACGTCCTCACCGCGGGCGCTGCCATCTCCTTTGAGACGCTCGCCGTACCGATCGGCCTCTTTGCCGCCTTTGCCGCGGCCCACATTGCCGTGCGCATCTTGGCGCCCGGTGCCGACCCCGCCATCCTGCCCATTGTCTTTGTGCTTTCGGGCATCGGCATCACGTTCGTGACGCGTCTCGCCCCCGCTCTCGCCATCTCACAGCTCATCATCCTGTTTGTCTCGGTGGCCCTGATGGTGGGAACGCTCGCGTTGGTTAAGAACCTCGACGTAGTCATGCGCTACAAGTACACCTTTGGCATTATCGGCATCATTCTGTTGATGCTGCCTATCTTTATCGGCACCACGATCTCGGGCTCCAAGCTGTGGATTCGCATCGCGGGCTTTACCATCCAGCCCGGCGAGTTCGCCAAGGTCTTTATCGTGCTGTTCCTGGCCGGGTACCTGGCCGAGAACCGCGAGCTGCTCTCCATCTCCAACCGCAAGATCCTGGGCTTTAAGATCCCTCGCCTGCGACTGCTGCTGCCGCTGTTTGCCGTGTGGGGTGTGTGCCTGCTCGTCGTCGTCTTCGAACGCGATCTGGGTTCGGCCGTGCTGTTCTACACCATCTTCTTGCTGATGCTCTACGTTGCCACGGGACGATTCTCGTATGTCGTTATCGGCCTTGCGCTCTTAGCCGTTGGAGCCGTGGGCGCCTACAAGTTCCTGTCTCACGTTCAGGTGCGTTTCCAGGTTTGGGTCGATCCGTTTAAGGACGCCCAGGGCCAGGGCTACCAGATCGTCCAGTCGCTCTTCTCGCTTGCCGATGGCGGTCTGGTCGGTGTTGGTATCGGCAACGGCATGGCCAACAACATCCCTGTCGTCGAGTCCGACTTTATCTTCTCGGCCATCGGCGAGGAGATGGGCCTTTTGGGCGGCGGCGCCGTGCTCATCCTGTTTATGCTCTTTGCCGTGCGTGGCCTCACCACGGCTGCCCGCGCTAAATCCGACCTCGCCGCCTTTAGCGCCACGGGCCTTACGGCCGCCATCAGCTTCCAGGCCTTTTTAATCGTGGGCGGCGTTACCCGCCTGATCCCGCTGACCGGCGTCACCCTACCCTTTATGAGCCAGGGCGGTTCCTCGCTGCTGGCAAGCTTTATCATCGTCGCGCTCCTGCTGCGCGCCGGTGACGAAGCGACCGGACGCGAGGCCGAGCTTACCGGCACCGGCACTATGGCCGCCATCACCGATGATCAGGTCGCATCTGCCGCCGCCCCGACGGGCACGCGCTTTGCCACCTCGTCTTCCTACGGCAGCGGCAGCCATTCCGTCGGCTCGCGCATGCGCCGTCGCCTGCTCGACACGCCTGAATCCGGTGTGCTCGGCCGCGTTGCGCTCGCCAACCGTCTAACCCGTGCGGTGCTCGCCTTTACGGCGCTGTTCGCCATCCTTATCGGCAACCTCACCTATGTCCAGGTCATCAAGGCCAAGGACTATCAGGATATGCCGACCAACAACCACACTATCGCCCGCTCCAAGTACATCCAGCGCGGTTCCATCATCACGTCCGACGGCGTGACGCTGGCCGAGTCGCTGCAGCAGGAGGACGGCACCTACGTACGCTCCTACCCCAACGGCAACCTGGCAGCGCACGTGGTTGGCTACGTGAGCCAGCAGTATGGCACCACCGCCATCGAGAGTGTCATGAACGACACGCTCACCGGCTCTAAGGATTACTCCAGCTGGAACAACGCCATCGCTTCGCTCGCGGGCCAGACCCAGCCGGGCAACACCGCCAAGCTCACCATCGACTCGCGTATCCAGACGGCGGCCGAGCAGGCGCTCAAGGGCTTTAAGGGCGCTGTAGTGGTCATCGACCCGCGTACCGGTGCGGTGCTCGCATGCGCCAGCTCGCCCACCTATGACAACACCAACATCGACGCCCTGCTGCAGGCGGGCGGCGGCGAGGACGGCTCCATGTACAATCGCGCCATGGACGCGCTGTACACGCCGGGCTCCACGTTTAAGGTCGTTACGCTTTCCGCGGCACTCGAGACCGGCACCGCCAGCCTTACCAGCACCTACCAGGCGCCCGGCTCCATGGACATCGGCAACGCGCCGGTCACCAACTATGCCAACGAGAGCTACGGCACCATCAGCCTGCAGCAGGCCTTTGCCGTGTCTTCCAACGTCGTCTTTGGCCAGGTGGCAAACGAAGTTGGCGCAAACACGCTCGTGCAGTTTGCCAACGCCTTTGGCTACGGCCAAAAGCTCGGCCAAGACCTGACCTCCGCGGCCTCCATCATGGCCGACCCGTCGCTCATGACCGAGTGGGAGACCGCCTGGGCCGGCGCCGGCCAGCCTGTCGGCATGGACCACACGCCCGGGCCGCAGACCACCGTCATGCAAAACGCCGTGATTGCCGCCGCCATCGCTAACAGTGGCGTGGTCATGGACCCGTACTTTGTAGCCCAGGTACTCGCCCCGGACGGAACTGTGGTCAAGACCACGCAGTCCCGCTCGCTGGGTCAGGCCGTCAGCTCCGCCACGGCCGACCAGGTCAAGCAGGCCATGCTCGCCGTCGTCCAGTCCGGTACCGGCACCGATGCCCAGGTCCCCGGCGTCAAGGTCGCCGGCAAGACCGGCTCGGCCGAGACCGGCGGCACCAACGTCAACTCGATGTTCGTTGGCTTTGCACCTTACGATTCACCCACGGTCGCCATCTCGGTGGCCTTGGAGGATTACGACAAACACGACGTCAAGGCGGCCAAGATTGCCGGCATCGTCCTGACCGCGGCGCTCGCCGCACAGGGAGCGTGATGCCCATGATCGAATCGGACACCCGAGGCGCGCCGCGGCCGAAGAGTTAGCGGCAACGCGCCACACGGCCCCAGCGGCCACATCGTAGGTACTACACACATCGTTGAGCGAATAGTTATGTTAGGAGCAGGAATGGAACAGAGGGTCCTCGGGGGAAGATACCTCCTCAAGGATAAGGTGGGGACAGGCGGTATGGCGACCGTCTACCGTGCGCAGGACCAGGTCCTCGACCGCACGGTAGCCGTCAAGATCATGCTGCCGCAGTATGCTGGCGACGCAACCTTCGCCGCACGCTTTAAGCAGGAGGCCCAGGCAGCAGCCGGTCTCTCCTCCCCCTATATCGTGGGCGTCTACGATTGGGGCAAGGACGGCGACACCTATTACATCGTCATGGAGTACCTGCGCGGCACCGACCTTAAGAGCGGCATCAAGAGCCACGGCGCCCTCGACCCCAAGAAGGTCGCCCAGATCGGCTCGCAGATCAGCTCCGCGCTTTCGGTCGCCCACAAGCACGAGATCATCCACCGCGACATTAAGCCGCAGAACATCATGGTGCTGCCAGACGGCAACATCAAGGTGATGGACTTTGGCATCGCGCGCGCCAAGAACAGCCACCTCACGCAAGACAACAACGTGCTGGGAACCGCCCACTACGTCAGCCCCGAGCAGACCCGTGGTCAGGACCTCGGCCCCACCTCGGATATCTACTCGCTGGGCGTCGTGATGTACGAGTGCGCCACCGGCCGCGTTCCCTTTGACGGTGACGACGCTATCTCGGTCGCACTCAAGCAGGTCAACGAGCTGCCTATTCCGCCGAGCCAGATCAACTCCGGTGTCGACGCCGACCTTGAGCGCATCATCCTCAAGTGCATGGAGAAGGACCCGGCAAACCGCTTCCAGACCGCCGACGAGCTGCGTCAGGTGCTCAACAGCTACCTGTCGGGCCGTGCCGTCAACATCTCGGAGCCCACGCGCATCATCGGTGCACCCGGTGAACTGGGCGCCACCAAGACTCGCGAGCTTTCCGATCAGACGCGCGCCATGGTACGTCCCGTCTCGGGCGTGAGCGGCCAGAATACCGCCCGTAGCTCGGTTTCGGGCTCCACCGGCTCCTACGAGGTCGAAAAGCCCAAATCCAACAAGAACAAGATCATCGCCGCCGTGGTGGCAGCCGTTGCCGTCATCGGTATCGTGGTGGCCTTTGCCACAGGACTCTTTGGCGGCGAGCAGGTCACCGTGCCCGATGTGCTGGGCAAGGACCAGCAGACTGCCGTCGAGCAGATCAAGGAAGCCGGCCTCGAGGTCGGCACCATCGACCAAAGCTACAACGACGATATCGACGAGGGCAAGGTCGCCGAGCAGACGCCCAACGGCAAAACCAAGAAGGCCAAGGGCACCAAGGTGAACCTGGTAATCTCCAAGGGCCCCAAGCCCTCCGAGAAGGTTGAGGTTCCCCGGCTTGTCGGCCTGACCAAGGACCAGGCAGAAGCCGCGCTGGCAAGCGTTGGCCTGAAGGGCAACGCCTCCGAGGAGGCCAACGAGGCCGATGAGGGCCAGGTCTTTGAGCAGGGCACCGAACCCGGTAAGGAAGTCGAGAAGGGCACGACCATCTCGTACAAGGTCTCCAGCGGTCCTGACACCACCTCCGTCCCCGATCTGACCGACATGACCGAGGCCCAGGCGCGCAACGCCCTCGATATGGCAGGCTTTGGCGTCGACGTGAGCTACCAGGAGAACGATTCGGTTACCGAGGGCACCGTGATTAGCTGGAACCCCAGCGGCAAGCAGAAGCCTGGCGCCACGATTACCGTCGTCATTGCCAAGAAGTCCGGCAAGGCCAGCGTTCCGGGCAACCTGTACGGCAAGAGCATCTCCGCCGCCGTCACCGCGCTCAACAACGCCGGGTTCTACAACATCGCATTCTGCGATCAGAACGGCAACCCCGTGAGCGGCAACGAAAACGCCACCGTTACGGGCGTCTCCCCCACCGGCAAGCAGTCTACCGACAGCACGATTACGCTGACGGTCGCACTTTCTGGCTCGGGTTCGGGTTCGGGCT
>URUC01000090.1 GCA_900550965.1 uncultured Collinsella sp.
GCTTCGCCTTATGCTTGTTCATACGTAAACTCCTAAAAAGGTTGATCTTGCCAGCACCTGACGGGGTGCTGGTCTTATGCGAGTGAGTCGGTTACGACTACTTGGCGGCCTTACCCAGCTTGCGGCGGATGTGCTCGCCAACGTAGTGGATACCCTTGCCCTTGTAAGGCTCGGGAGGACGATGGCCGCGGATCTCAGCGGCGATCTGACCGACCTGCTGCTTGTTGATACCCTTGACGTTCACGTGGGTGTTGTCGGGAACCTCGAAGGTGATGCCCTCGGGAGCCTCGACGATCACGGGGTGCGAGAAGCCCAGGGAGAACTCGAGGTTCTTGCCCTTCTGCTGCACGCGGTAACCGACGCCGGCGAGCTCGAGCTTCTTCTCGAAGCCCTCGGAAACGCCAACAACCATGTTGTGGATGAGGGCGCGGGTGAGGCCGTGGCGGGCACGGGTCTCACGCTCGTCGTCGGGACGGGAAACGGTGAGGACGTTGTCCTCGACGTTGATAGCGAGCTTCTCAAAGACATCGAGCTCGAGCTGGCCCTTGGGGCCCTTGACGACAACGTTGTTGCCGTTGACTGCCACTTCGACTCCGGCGGGAATCTGGACAGGCTTATTACCGATACGAGACACGGTGATCTCCTTTCCTTCTACCTACCGAGCGAATTACCAGACGTAAGCGATGATCTCGCCGCCGACGTTGTGCTTGCGAGCATCGCGGTCGGTCATGACGCCATGGCTGGTGGAAATGATGGCGGTACCAAGGCCACCGCGGACGCGGGGCATGTCGGCAACGCCGGTGTACTTACGCAGGCCCGGCTTGGAAATGCGGCGGATGCCGTTGATGACCTTAGCCTTCTTGGGACCATACTTAAGCGTGATGTGCAGAGTCTTCTGGGGAACGGTGTCCTCGACATCGTAGCCCTCGATGTAGCCCTCCTCGTGCAGAACACGAGCGATCTCGACGAGCTTCTTGCTGCTCGGCATGGAGACCGTGGCCTTGTTCACAGAGTTAGCGTTACGGATGCGCGTAAGCATATCTGCGATCGGGTCTGTAAGGTTCATACAGATTCTCCTTCGTTCTTGATGAACACGTGCTCTTGGTTCTTCGCCGCCCTTAACGGCAAAGCCTTTTTAGCGCGTTTTCCCTGTTCCAAACTGATGCTTGAAACGCTGGTAGTGACTTACCAGCTGGCCTTCTTAACGCCGGGAAGCTCGCCCTTGAGTGCAAGCTCGCGGAAGCAGACACGGCACAGGCCGAACTTGCGGTACACAGAGTGCGGACGGCCGCAGCGCTGGCAGCGCGTGTACTCACGAGTAGAGAACTTCTGCTTGCGATTGCACTTGACGATCATCGATGTCTTAGCCACTTATATCCTCCTCACATAGAGTATTGTTCGCCCCAAGCGCCGCCCCCTTCTGGGAACGGCGCTCATAGGGCAGGTGAACCTATTTCTTGAACGGGAAACCGAAGGCGTCCAGAAGGGCCTTGGCCTCCTCATCGGTGTTGGCGGTGGTCACGAAAGTGATGTCCATACCACGCTGGTGATCGACGGAGTCGAAGTCGATCTCGGGGAAGATGAGCTGCTCGGTGACGCCCATGGAGAAGTTACCACGGCCGTCGAAGCTCTTGGCGGAGATGCCGCGGAAGTCGCGGATACGGGGGATCGCGACGGAGGTCAGACGATCGAAGAACTCCCACATACGGTCGCCACGCAGGGTAACCTTGCAGCCGATCGGCATACCAGCGCGCAGGCGGAAGGTAGCGATGGACTTGCGGGCACGGGTGATCATCGGCTGCTGGCCGGTGATGGCGCGCAGGTCGCGCACGGCACCGTCGATGGCCTTGGAATCGGTAGCGGCCTCGCCGACACCCATGTTCACGACGATCTTCTCAAACTTGGGGATCATCATGACGTTCTCGTACTGGAACTTGTCCTGAAGCTGCTGCTTGACCTCGTTGTTGTACTTGGTCTTCAGACGCGGCACATACTTCTCTTCTGCCATTGTTCACTCCTTCTTGGGGTTTTAAGCACGGGGCGTGGCCACGATGGGTTGTCCTCGTGCCTCCTGGCTGCATCCGCGCCGCTCATGGCATTTCGCGGTTTGGACTCGACGCAGCAGGAGCCGACAAAACAATCGGTACTATACGCGCATCGGGAGCGTATTTCCAGAAAAACCTCGTCTGCCTGCACAACTCCACAACTCCCCCGCACATATTGATCCCTAGGGGACGGAGGAAAATGGCAGTTGCGGTGAAATAGGGACCGTTTGACGGCTTAACAGGCTTTAACAGTCCGTATTTCACCGCAACTCATATAATGGGGATGCGATTAGCGCTTGCGGGGGACGAGCTTGGTGCGGCGCAGGTGGATCATCTCGGCAGCGATGGAGATGGCGATCTCCTCGGGGTCCTCGGCCTCGATGGCGACACCGATCGGCAGGTGCAGCTCGTCGATCTGGTCCTGCGTAAAGCCCTCCTGCTCCAGGCGGGCGCGCACAAAGGCCGTCTTGCGGCGCGAACCCAGACAGCCCAGATAGGCGGGCTTGGCGTGCATGGCCTGAATCACCACGTCAATATCGGACTTGTGACCCGCCGTGGCGACGACCACTAGGTCACGCGGGCCGATGGGGCACTGCTTGCTCAGGTTCTTGTAGTCGACCAGACGACGGTCGTAGACACCGGGCACCCATTCGGGGGTCAGTGTGCCGGGGCGGTCGTCGCAAGCCACGACGGCAAAGCCCGCCGCCGTGAGCACCCGCGCCGTCGCAGCACCCACGTGGCCGCAGCCAAAGATATAGGTCAGGCCCTCGGGGCAGAGCGTCTCGATGTGCGCCGCGGGAATCTCGGAGGCCGCGTTGGTGTAGGTGACCTTACTCCCCTCCTCCACCAGCGAAAGCTCGGAGCAGCCCATTATGGTGCGGCGCGACTCCTCGCCATGGTATTCGGCAACGTCGCCTTCATGCGCACTTGCGATAAACGGTTCAAAGTCGATGACGAAGTCGCCGATGCGCCGATAGGCCAAGACGTCGGCAACCGACTGGAACAACGGTGCCTGGGTCGCATCCAGATGCAGGTAGCACAGGCAGATGGCTCCGCCGCAAATCATGCCGGTATCGGAGTTCTCGCCGCCCATGGTGTAGCGGACCAGACGCGATTTACCCCCGGCCAGCAGCTCGCGCGCCTCGTCCAGCGCAAAGAGCTCAATCTTGCCGCCGCCGATAGTGCCCGCTTGGCTGCCATCGGCAAAGACAGTCATCCATGCGCCCACACCGCGCGGGGACGACCCCGCCGTACCGGCCACTACCACCAGCTCGCACGTCTCGCCAGCACGCAGGGCGGCAAGCGCCGCATTCACAACATCGAGCTTTTCCATTGCCGCCTTCTATCCTCTAAAGACATCGGTGAGCATAGCGAGTGCCTCGAGCACGCCGCCGCCGACCGACGTCGCTTTGTCCGAAATGTAGTTGATATAGCTGGCATCGCCGCGTGGATCGACATCGGCGCATTTAAAGCCCTCAGTCACCTGCACGCCGTTCGCCAAAAGCCCGCGCAGACAGCCATCGATCTGCGTGCACATGGGCGTATCGCCCGCGTAGCCAATCACGTCTCCGGCGCTCACGATGTCGCCGATTGCGCGGTCGGACCGAAACACGCCGGCGGCGGGGCTGTGGATAACACGTTCCTTGCCATAGCCGGCGATAATGCCCGGCACGCCCGTGTTGGGCTGGGGCGAACCTTGGGTAATGACACGGCCCAGGAAATGCCCACGCATGGTCTCGACCACGGCGTCGCAGTCAACCGGCGCGGTAAAGCCCGGCCCCACGGCGATGACGGCAGGCGCCATGTCGCGCGTGGTGCCCAAGTTGCGCTTAGCCAAAATCGCGTCGACCACAGCAGCGGGTTTAAGCTCATCGAGCATCTTGGCCTGAGGGTCCACCACAACGGCGACGTCTCCAGCCTCGGTAATCTCAAGCGCCTCAGCCGGCGTCTGTGCCAAGCGAGCGCGAATGCCTTCGACCTCGACCTCGCCCAGGCGAATGGCCTCGCAAAAACAGATTGTGCGGCGGATGCACGTGGGAACCGCGATATCGGCCATAACGACCGAAACGCCGGCGCGCACCAAGCGAGCGGCGACGCCCGTGGCGATATCGCCGGCGCCGCGAACATAAACGAGCATTCCCGGGGCACCTCCCTGTGCTACGGTTTGAGCAGAGCAAAAGCGGTTCGGCCGCTACTCTGATGATTATTTATTATCACAGTATTATACGGCGGTGAACAGATGGAAACGACGAGCGGAAACCTTGCCTCCGCGCTCAAGATCGAGCCGGGCATTACCGCAATTATCGGCAGCGGTGGCAAGTCGACCTTGCTAAAGACGCTGGGTCTCGAGCTCATGCGCGCTGGCGGCCGCGTGCTCCTCTGCACCACCACGCACATGTTTCCCGTCGCCGGCGTGCCGTGGGACGGGTCAAACCGTCGCCTGGATGCCGCGCCTTGGAAGCCGGGTGCCGCGCATGCCCCCGGCTGCACCTGCAAGGTATGCGCTGGCATGAGCCGCGGAAGCATCTGCCAGGCGGGTGTTTTGGACCCGGAGACAGGCAAGCTCTCCGCCCCCGCCGAGCCGCCCAACGAGCTGGCGCAGCGCTTTGACTATGTGTTGGCCGAGGCAGATGGCAGCAAGCGACTCCCGCTCAAGGCGCATGCCGCCTGGGAGCCGGTAATTCCCGCCGCCACGGCAAACGTTGTCTGGGTCGTCGGCGCCTCGGGGCTGGGCAGGCCCGTCGCCGAGGTTGTCCACCGCCCCGAGCTCTTCTGCGAGCGCTGCGGCTGCGAGCCTACCGACATCGCCACGCCCGAGCGCGTCGCCCAGGTGCTCAATGCCGAGATGCAGGCGCTGGGACTCAGCACCGCACGCGTCATGCTCAACCAAGCCGACACGCTTGCCGACCCAACAATGGCAGATCGCTTCGAGGCAGCCCTCGGCCGCCCCCTCATCGCCACCAGCCTCAAGGGGTAGCTAAAAGAGCCCCGTCCCAAATTAGCTACCCCGGCGGTCTTCCCGTTAGCGGGGCACATAGCGGCCGGGTTGGGCTCCGGTGGGCTCGCCGTCGCGTGCCGCCAGCACGCCGTTCACAAACACGGCCTTGGCGCGGCCATGTGCCTCAAAGCCCTCGAGCGGCGTGTAGTCCACGGCCTGATGCTGCGTCGCGGCGCTGATCGTCCAACGCGCGCACGGATCCCACACGCACACGTCGGCATCGGCGCCCTCGGCAAGACAGCCCTTGCGCGGATACATGCCAAAAACGCGCGCCGGATTCTCGCTCATCAAGCGGCACAGATCCTCGGGACCCAGCTGTCCCTCAAAGCTCGTGGCAATCGCAACGGGACGATGCTCCACGCCGGGCCCGCCGTTGGGAATCGCGCGGAAATCATCGCGTCCTCGGTCCTTTTGCCCGTGCAGGTTAAAGCTGCAATGATCGGTCGCAATAGTATCGATCTCGCCAGCCACAAGCGCCTCGCGCAGCGCGGCACGGTCACCGGCATGGCGCAGCGGCGGGCTCATCACGTACTTGGCGCCCGCAAAGCCGTCCTCGCCCTGCTCCAGATAGCAGGTGTCGTCGAGCATCAGATACTGAGGGCATGTCTCGACATAGATGTTCTTCTGCCCGCGCGCTTTGGCAGCGCGAATGGCCTCGAGCCCCAGCTTGGTCGAAAGGTGCACCACGTTGACCGGAGCGTCCCCGGCCAAGTGCGCCAGATACAGCAGGCGGCTCACGGCCTCGGCCTCACACACGTCCGGACGGCTGAGCGCATGGCCCTCGGGCCCGTGGATACCCTGCTCAAACACGCGCTTCTGCAGCGCGTTGACCAACGTGCCGTTCTCGCAATGCACGCACAGGATACCGCCCACGCGCTTGAGCTCCTCCAGCACCTCGAGCGTCTCGGCATCGTCCAGGCGCAGATGGTCGTAGGCAAAGTAGGTCTTAAACGACGACACGCCCGCCTCGCGCATGGCCGAAAGATCGGCGCGGTTGCGCTCATTCCACTCGGCAAGCGCCATATGGAAGGCATAGTTGGCGGTGCAGGTGCCGTCGGCGCGATGATGCCACTCGACCAAGGCATCGGGCATGGTCACGCCGCGATCGGCCGTCGCGTAGTCCACAATGGTCGTCGTGCCGCCGCAGGCAGCCGCGCGCGTGCCGGTCTCAAAGCTATCGGCTGTCCAATCCATGCCGGTCCAGCACTGCATGTGCGTGTGCCCATCGATAAAGCCCGGGAACACCCAGCAGCCCGCAGCATCCTCGACGGTATCGCCCTCGGCCGGCTCAATCGCCGCGGCAATCCGTACGATCTTATCGCCATCCATGGCAAGATCGGCGCAGCGAAGCCCCTGGGGCGTCACGAGTGCGCCGTTTTTGATGATGATCATAATTGCTCCTTATTGATTGATGCAGTTGGCCACGCGATCAAAATACGAGCAGGCGGCGATATGCTCCGTTATGCGTCGCTGTCCCTTGACGGTATCGACGTCCCACAGCTCGTAGGCACGCGCCTCGACCAGCACCACGTCGGTACGGTCCTTGAGGATCGAACCGCCGCCGTCCTTACCCTCAAGACACATAAGTGCATAGAACAGTTCCGCCGGAAAGAGCACCGGGCTCGAAGGCTCACCGTTGCACGCAAGACGCACCGGATACTTGCGGCCACGCTCATCAAACGCGCGAACCATGGCCTCAAAAGAATCCGAACTCACGAGCGGCTGGTCGCCCGGCAAAAAGAGGCAACCCTTCCAGCCGCGGCTCGCCCCCCACGAAAGGCCCGCACGGACGCTTTCGCTCCTGAGCTTGCCATCGTGCAGCACGCACGGGCAATGCTTGTCCTCGCAAATCTGGGCGACCTCGGGCCAACGCGTCGAAACCACGACGTCAAAGCCCCGGGGAACCGAATCGATAGTCCGGGCAATCAGCGGCTTGCCATAGATATCGGCAAGCATCTTGTTAGAGCCAAACCGCTTGCCCTCGCCCGAAGCCATAATGACGCAACCGAGTTTCATGGCGATACCTCCCCTGAAACCATCGTACCCATAACTCGCGTCGCGGGGCATCTACATCGAAAGCGCTTATCCCGCACGCCCACGATGCAAAAAGGGGCACCCCGCCGGTTGGCAGAGCGCCCCCTTTACATGGCTTACCTCAGCGCGGCTTTAGGCCTGGAACCAACGGGCGGTGTTGCGCTCGTCGAGGGCCTTGAGGGTAGCGGCGGGATCGGCAACCTTCTGCAGGAACATCATGGCTGCGATGGCGTACGGCTTGTAGCTGGCCTCCTTGTACATGCCCACGCGGTGCATGTCAAAGACGTCGGCGTTGACCTCGCCGTGCTCGCAGGAGACACCGGAGATGTCGGCGGGCAGCGGATGCATAAAGATGGTGTCCTGGCCGTTGGCGGTCTTCTCCATGAGCTCGGTCGTGGAGCACCAATCCTGATGGGTGGCGTTCTGAGCGAGCAGCTCCTTCTCGAGCGCAGCGATGCCGGCGTCGTCGCCCTCGGCGTACAGGTTGGTGCGCTTCTCCATGGCGGCAAACGGAGCCCAGCTCTTGGGGATCACGATGTCGGCGCCCTCGAAGGCCTCAGC